>NZ_DAIUCE010000021.1:0-22654 GCF_036846325.1 Ligilactobacillus sp.
TGTTGAGGGAAACAACAACTCAAAACAAGAATTCCCCAAAGAGGGTATAAAAAATAGTTGACAACGGGGCACAGACGGTTGACAGAAAAAGACAAAGCGGTGTATAATATAGATAACAAAAATGGCAAAAGCAAAGAAATTTACAAGGAGGAAGAAAAATGGCAAAAGCAAAAAAATTGACAAAGACTGAGCAATGGATCAAGGGTCAGAATCGACGAGGTTCAAAATTACGTGATTTGTTGCCAACGTTATCACAATATCGAAGAATGACGCCAACAATGCGGCGAAAATATACTAACATTATGCAAAATTGGAAAAGTAATAGTCCCTCACGAAAAGGCAAGGCCTTGGATCAAATGCAAAAATACTTTCACAGTATTCCAGGACGGACAAACATTCAGCAAGTATTAGGTGGACGGATGATTTCAAATCTTGAAAGTCTGTACCAAAACGAGCAGGAAAAATACGCCTATGAAATTGAAGAGGCGCCAGGAAATATTTATCGACAAGGCAAGCCAGGGGCTGGATTTGGATTTATGCGATTAGACAATTTGCAACATGATAAAAAGGGTCATGTTGTGGGAGCAAAAACGGCCAAGTTAGTTGGCAAGTTGGTGATGTTTAGAAAGATGAAACGTAGTGAATTAACGGTTGATAACTACGAGTTACGCGACTATCTAGAAGGGGTTGAATTTTACGATAATGGCGATGAACAAGTAGCGGTAGCACGGTATGGGAACGGTAAAGGTCGGTTTATCGACGTGTACAATAAATCAACGGAATCAACGGAAACGATCGAGCAGGATTTAACACGAAAAGGATACCCACGAGAAAAAATAGATTGGGATAATCCTAAGATGCGACGAGACGATATAACGGGCTGGGGATAAAAATGAGCAAAAGCAAAAAAGCAAATCAAAAGCCATTAATTTTTGTAGCGGATAGTGAGGCGCAAACGGCCTGGAACGATAGCGATCTAAGTGATGAAATTGAGTTAGGTTTGAAAAAGCGGGCTAACGAAATCAAGCACCAATTAATCTATCAGCCAACGGCTAAATTGAAAATTGAGTTAAAGCGGCTGGAAAAAACAATTGTCGCAAAAAGCACTGGTCTATGCAATGAAATGAATACTTATCTGTTAGGGTACTGTGAAATTGGCAATGGGAAGCGAGCATCTAATTGGTACCAAAAACGTGTTAATGAGTATGGGGTTGAAGCGGCGCAAAACCTTTGGGCGGATCATTATGTCAGATATTGGTATAAACCAGACCCAAAAGACGAACCCTGGCAAGCAATGTTAAATGATATGGTGAAAAAGTACCGGGATAAAATTGATGACGGCAAACGGTGGTATGCGGTAATTTATTTTCACAATTTGGATTATGACGCGCAAAACCTACTGCAACATATTGTGGATCAAGATTTTGACGAACCATTCAGTGAGGTTAACGTACTGCATAACGGTAGTTTGTACAGTCTAACATTTATGTATAACGGTTGCCATTTTGAGTTGCGTGATAGCATGAAAATTTACAATCAATCACTGGCAAAACTGGGTGGTAACGTTGGTTGGGCAAAAAAGACGGAAGCCGCGACCTACCGTTGGATTGATTTAGAAACCGAGCAAGACGTAGTACAGCATGAAATATATTATTTTAAGCATGATATCGCGGTATTAGCGGCAGTTATGCGTAGTCACATGGAAAAATTTCCAGGCAAGTTGCGCTTGACGGCCGCGGGATATGCGGAAGCTGATTTAAAAGCGACGGTAAAACAGGATGATGAAAAATATAACACTAACCATTATCGAGCATTATTTGAGGCAAGGTATACAGACGAGCAAGAACGTTATTTGCGCCATGCGTATTTTGGTGGATTTGTATACGCAAACTACAAACTCGTTAATCAAACGGTCAAACGTGGCTTAGTCGGAGATGTTAACTCACTGTACCCTTCCGTAATGTTGAATCGCAATTACCCGAATTGGGATAGCTTGTGTAAATTGACTGAAACGGAATTTAAGCAATTGGATTTGCACGACTACAATACATTTGCGGTCGTGACAATCAAAATAAAAAAGTTGCAATTGAGTACTGACGGGGTGCCGTGCTTTCCAAAAAAGTCAGCGTTTGGTATGTCACGGGAAATTTTTAGTGAACGAGACTTAGCCGACGACGTAGTGATTTTAACGAATTTTGATTTGTACTGGATCATGCGGAACTATAAACTAGAATATGAGTATGTAACGGGTGTGATTGCGCGCAAGGCAATTAATCACCCGTTTACGTCATTCATTTTAAAACATAAGGCCGAGAAGGAACGAGCGGTGCAGGCTGGTAACAAAGTTGATAAAATGATTGCGAAAATCCATTTAAACTCAACATATGGAAAGTTTGCGCAACGAAAGATTACAACGAAAACTGTCTTAATGCGGAATAGTAACGGAACGATTGGGTTTACGGAAGAAGCAGACCCGAACGCAAACCCGACTGAACATAACATTTTAATTGCGGTATTTATTACCGCGTTTGCGCGTGACGTTCTGTTAAGTATGATTGAAATATTAAAACACGAGGACAAAGCAACGTTTTATTACTGCGATACTGATTCAGTGCATTTTGGATATACTGGCGAATTAGATATTATCAAAGATGACGAACGTATTTTCCAGGAGTTGCATATTCCGTTTGACCCGGCCGAGTTTGGCAAATGGAAGCCGGAGCAACACATGACGAAAGCCCGTTATCTCGGTAGCAAGCGCTATTGGGAGGAGGACCCGACGTTAGGTGAAGCAATTATTAAAGGGGCTGGGATCCAAAAAGCCGGTAAGTTGTATTTAGCTAACCTGGGAATTAGTGCATTCGCTTATCGTGAAGATAAAGCATTGATCGTGCCATTTACCGTTTCAAAAAAGGTTCGAAACGGGGTGAAAATCTACAATTCAACGAAATTAATTGAACCAACACCAGCACAACGAAAAATGATAAAAAACCTTTGATTGATAGTTGACAATCAACAGTCAATAGCATATAATATAATTGTAGCAAGGAAGGAAATAAGAAAAAGCCTACCGAGCTAATAGGTTGTAATAGCATAGAATAAATTAATTTAGAGGTAAATTATCATGCCATTAACAGTATATGAAAAGAACGGCGTTAAGGGTGGAATGAACGCAATCGTTACGGGTCGAATTGATTTTAATGTTTTGAACGAACCACGGACGCCAAAGGCCACGAAGTTAGTGCCAGACCCTAAGCCAGAATACGTCGTAGCCTTGACTGACTTTAAGATTCAAGGCGACCTTGAATTGGTTAAAGCACTGCAAGAAACGGCTTACGCCAACGGTCAAAAGATTAGCTTGCGTGATAAAAGCCCCTTCCCACCGGTAGTCTTCGGGGTTGACAACCGTAAGGCTACAGCACCAGAACTGATTGAGTCAGGCAAATGCGTCAAGGCGGGTACACTCGTGCAAGTTCATGTACAAACCTTTGATACACCGCTGAACGTCGGCTGTGGGTTTGACGCGTTGAAGTTTGCAACGACGTTGGAAGAAGTGCCAGTTGTTGATGCCGGCGGAACAGTTAGCGCCAGTGTGTTTGACGCTTTCAATGACAAGCAAACCGAACCGGTTGATTGGGAATAATGAGTGAACCCAAGCGGGCGGGCGTAACGCCTGCCCTTTTTTGATACGGAGGACGAGTAATGCGAATTGATAAAATGGAACGGCGATTATACAAAATACGCCGCAACCGTTCAGGCAAAGATACTGACGAAAATTTGTATGGTGATAACTTTGGTCTAATGGAACAAGACTATTACCGTATTTACAACGATTATTTGACAAATTTAGTTTTAAACTTAATCACCTACGAAAATGCACCCGACACGTTAGACGAGCGGTTTTTGGAATTTAACTTACGTTACTACGGTTTCGCAAGGGTTGGCGGCCTCGATCAAGATAACGTGTTTGTGTTAGGGCAGAACCAAAACGGCGAATATGGGTTGAACGCTTTGGGATCCTTAATTGATCAATCAACGATACCTAACCCCTTTTCCGTTGACGACAAGACTAAAGAACTACCTTACTTAACGCGTATGAATTTTCATGATCATGAAGCGGGGTATGTAACGCTGACTAACAAATATAACTACTACTTGTCAGGTCTGATGAGTACCTTCACGGATATGCAGTTGATCGATCGCGTCAGCAAGTCGTTAGCGAAGATTAAAGCCAGTGAAATGCGTAACGTTGACCTGATGAAACAGCAGTTTATCGGATTAACGAAAAATAAGAACTTGACGGCAAATCAAGTTTACCAGCAGATTCAGGAAGGTCAGTCTTTTATTGGAATTGATGAAGACCTGGGGGACATCACCAGGGTGTTAGACGTAACAGACTTTAACATTCATGACTATCTGGCTTCACTCAAAACAGCCTGGAATAACGAGATTTCAGAGTTGCTGACAATGCTGGGGATTAATACGGTAGGGGTTGACAAGAAGGAACGCTTGGTTTCAATGGAAGCCGAAGCAAACGCGCAACTGACGGAAGCAAGTGCCAACGTGTATTTACAAGCTCGCAATCAGCAACTGGAAATTTTGAATGACGTTTTAGGTACCAAAATTGAAGCAACTTTCAACCAACAAGCATTCCAACAACTAGTCAAATTACAAGACGCCCAAAACGCGGGGCAAATCGATGTTGATATGGACGACGGTCTAAATAATGAGGAGGATCAATAACATGATTAGTAAAGCGGCCTACGAAATGAATAAGTCTTACGCCCAAGCGATCAGCGAGGCGATTAACGATTACTATGACGGCAGTGATTATAAGAACATTTCAGAAATGGTCAAAGCATTTAACGCGGTGGAACCAGACGCGCCAGTGTCGGAAAGTACGTTCCGGACGTGGTTACATCATAAGTCGGTGCCTGACTTGTATTACGTAGTCCGATTGGCCGAATTTATGGATATGGATCTGTATGATTTGATTTACAGCCGAAAGGAAGACTAATAAATGGCTAAATATACGATTGAGTTAGGATCCATGGTTTCGGCTCACGCCCACCTAATGGCAACGCAAGGTGACGACAGGATTCTGAATATCAGCGACGGTAGCGGCTACGAAAAAACTTTTAACATGCCGGAGTTTGTTTGGTTATCGCCCAACGAGGTAATCGAAAAATACGCTAAATCGTTCATTGACCTGCATGTTGGTACAGGGTTACAAGAGAGTATAACCGATAATGAAGAAATGAACGCGGCCATTTACGACCGGTTTTGCCAAACGTTGATTCGCCATTTTTGGGGATATGAAATTGGCCAGGAAAATCCATTATATTTCTTGACGCTGTTGCGGGGCTGTCTTGATATGTATCTACCAATTTGGTATCAAGGTTACCAAAAGTTATTTATCGACAAGGCGCAATGGATCACGAATGTTACCGACGGCACCAGCCTAACGTTCACTAAGTCTGACGCAAACGGCAACAGCAAACAAGCATCAATCGCCGGGAACGCGGACACTCCGCAAAACGAACTTGACTTTAAAATGAATACCGGGGACCCAACTGAAGATTATAATTTTCATTACGCCAGCGACGTCAACGGCGCTAAATCGACGGGCAGTACAACGAATACCGCGAACGGCACGTCGAATACGACGACACATAGCGAGGGCCGGAACGCGATCATCACGGACTTACTTAACAAAATGCTGATGTACACGAACGGTATTTACTTTGATTTGTTTGATAAACTAAAGGGAGACGGATTATTCATGTTTGTAAACTAACTGTGGTATAATAAAGATAACGGATTGAGACTAAGTGAGTACCGACGCGGGTTTCAACGGGTTAAACCGGCCGCGCGATTTGGCTTGAAACGCCGCCCTTTTCTCAATTGGTGCCGGTGGCCACTAGGTATTTACCTAGTGGCCGCTTTTTTGTGTTTTCATGCTATAATGGAGGTAATCGAACAAGGAGGTTATTTTTATGACAGAGGACATTAACGAAATTTTGCACCTTGACCCAAGCGATGTTGCAAAGTTTGAAAAGATTATGAACGAAATTAACGGGTTCATGGAATACCACAAGAATCAAGAAACACCGCCGGCAATTGACGACCTGGATCAGTTTCATAAAACCTGGTTTTATAACAATTGGTCGGTTCGGTTCCGCCGTTTGTCAGCCTTTACCAACCTGGGCGCGCGCGGTGTGATTGCCATTCCAAATACGACTTTTGAAGAGTGGCTATGGTGGTTTCACGAATGGGCCGAAGCTTTGACCGACGATTACAACGAATTTAAGAAAATGGTCTATGAGGCCCTCTTAATGATTCAAAAGCATCTAGAAGCGATTGACAAACTATTACAGAACCACGAGCAACGAATTACCAAGATCGAAAACGACATCAAGGAGATCAAGCAAGAGATCAAACAGCTTGGGGATGAAATTACTAATATTAAAAAAGACATTAGTAATATCCAAAATCAAATCACCAATATTAATCAAAATCTAGGTAAAAATAACGACGCCTTGCAGAAGATTTTGCAATCGTTGAAAAACATTGGAGTATGGAACCAGACCGGCGGTACAATTTTCGAGGGTCAATTCGCACCAGGTATGGGGATTGCTGGTGGGAACATTAATCTGTTTGGTGGCGCGCAAGACGGCGGTTCTTGGATTCGGACCAATAACGGTCAGACGGAAAACGATATTACTGCAGGTATCTAAGGGGGCTGTAGCATGAGTATACTACTAATTAAAGGCCGTTTTGGGTCGTCGGGCGTGTATAGCGCCGTTGAGGAGTATGGGGTGCCGCAATGGTATCGCAACGGCGTTGAAAATAAATCAAATTGGTGGGGTCCCGGTACAGACGTAAATGAAGCGTTCTACTGGTCGCTAGACGGTACTCACGCTTTTATCCAATATGGTAAAAATCTAAGTGGCTGGGCGGGGTGTCGTTTTATCGACGAAGCCCTGACCTGGACTAATGAGCGCCAGAATTCGGACGGGAGTGTCGATTGCGACGTAACCGTCGACGTTGGTCAATACGGCGGGCGTCGGACTGATTACTTTAAAGGTAATGTCCCCGTGGTTCACACCCTAAAAATTGGGGAGCAAGTCGTTGCGACCTATTCTGGTGGGACCGGGGACGGTTTCAACGTGCCCGCCAACCCTAGTCGTATCACAAAGCATTTAACCGTAGCGCCGCAAAGTTATAGTGACAGTATTCAGTTATACATGGATGTTCACTACCCGACGGGTATTTACCCAGACGCACATTTTGAGGCAGGGGTAACCCTTTATAACCCCACGCCGCCGGCTTACATTCCAATGGCGACGCGGAAGAACGGCCAATGGCTAAACTTAAACGATCATAACGGGCACATTCTGATTCGGCACGGGAGCTGGCAAGACCGCAGCAAGGAGTTATTTACTACCCAACGTCATGAAAATCAGGGTCACAACCGGATTCGCCGCGGGGGTAAGTGGCTACAGTTGCCAAAGATGTAACTTGCAATTATTGTCGATCGATAGTAAAATAAAAGTAACGAAAGGAGTTAATACTAATGTTAAAAATGATTGACGTATATTCTGGCTCGCCGCGTAGTTTCGCGACCGATCCTGCATCAGACATTACCATGATTAAGGCCACGCAAGGCACGGGTTACGTCAACCCTTTCTGTAATACTGACTGGGACGCCGCCAAAAACGCGGGCAAACTATTGGGCTTGTATCATTACGCCGGCGGTGGTGACGCGGTTAAAGAAGCTGACTACTTTATTGACAGCATCAAAAATTACGTCGGTCAAGCCGTGTTGGCCCTGGATTGGGAAAGCAATCAAAATGCGGCTTGGGGCGTTAATAACTGGTGCCGCCGGTTCGTCGACCGCGTTCACGAGCTAACGGGCGTTTGGCCACTAATTTACGTTTCGCAGTCAGCGATTGATCAAGTTGCCAATTGCGCCGACACCTGCGGCTTGTGGGTGGCCCGGTATGCTTATAATCAACCGTTAAGCTGGGACTACAAAGGCGGCAATTTCAGTGTTGCGCCATGGAGTACGTTCACAATACATCAGTTCACGGGTACTGATATGGATCGCAACATGGTTAATACTGATCGCGAGGGGTGGTTACGGCTGGCGAAAGGCGACGGCGGAGCGACCGGTGCCTCAGTACCGCAATCAAAGCCAACGCCAACCCAACAATCAAGCCAGGTTCACAACACCTGGAAAGACGAGCTGGGGGATACTTGGCACGCTGAAGACGGTACTTTTACGAGTAACACGCAACTGCATTTACGGTGGGGTGCCCGCCCAAGTGCAAGCACGATTGCAGTTTTGCCAGCGGGCAGCAAGGTTAAGTATGACGCCTGGTCACGTGGTAGTCAGTTTGTTTACATTCGACAGCCCCGTGGCAATGGTCAATTCGGCTACGTCGCGGTTCGTGATGCTAAGACTGGCGAAGCCTACGGCAAGTTTGAATAATGTATAATAGGAGGAAAGCGAAAATGTCAAGAATCATTAGTTACGACGGTGACGAGTTTAAGTGCATTGATTGTGTTCCTGAATGGTCTGTTTATCACGATATTTACGTCGCTAAACACCCTCACGCTGACATGCACGGGCGACTGTATCAAGCTATTAATACCAATTGGAATGGAGAAGGTATTATTAAACATCTGTACGCGTATTCGCAAAACCGCGGGTATTTACGAACTAACCTGCCTGCACGAGTAGCAGATAAGCAGCGTTGTGTGTTAATTCACAGATTAGTATATTTAACATGGTGCAAGCAGCTGCCCCAAGATTATCAAGACTTAGATATAAATCATGTTGACGAAAATAAGCGCAATAATACCTTTTCGAACCTAGAGTTAATCAGGCACAAAGATAACTGTAATTACGGGGCCCGCGGCAAGCGGCAACTTGAAACCATGATCGCAAATGGTAACACGTCACGGGTCGTTGCCTTCGACACTAAGACAATTCAAGAGTATCATTTTGCTACAATTCGCGAATGCGCCAGAACCCTAAACTTAGACCGCCGCGCGATTTACCGGTGTCTAGCCGGGCAGCAACGGCAGCATCACGGTTTTCTCTTCTGCAGAGAAGACGGCCCTGTAACTAAATAACTTTGTTAAAGCGCCTTACGGGGCGCTTTATGTTATAATAGGATCAGAAAGTTAATTTTTAATTTTTCTTTTCTAGAAAGGAGAACTTAACCATGCAACAAAATGTGCAACCTACGACTAACACGGTCGGCAATATTAAAGACACGCGGACCCTCTTCTCTGGCCAGGCGCAAACCCGTCAATATTCCGACACGGAAAAACCGGTTATGTTCAAGAACCGCGATAACAAGCAACTGGGCCAAAACTGGGACGATCCTAAAATCGCCGGGATTCTGGCCCAAGACAATCAGAACTAAAGGAGGGGTTTAAAAATGGCAATTAACACTGAACTACTCGACGCCCTGGGTGATAGCACGCTCGTGCAGGCAATTGGCGCTTTGTACGACCTTGGCGAAGATGCGACGCCACTATTGGCGGATCATCTGGAACAAATGACCGACGTGCAAGACCGGGCGACGGCTTTGCTGGGAGCGACGAAAGACCTTTACACTGCTTACAAGGAACAAGCTGAGCAGCTACAGGCCCAAAAAGATGCGAATGTTAAACTAATGTATGACGCAACGCAACGCGGGCTGAAGACGGATAACGCAATCAAACGTGAAGAAAAAGCCCAAAACGACCAGTTTGATAACGAACTGGCTAACATTGAACTTAGCACTGAAGACTAAGGAGGACTAACGACATGCCACAATCAAAACTTGCTAAGGCCACGACGGAAGCACTGGGCCACCAGGTTACCGACGATCAAATTTTTAAAAACGCCCTCGATTCCATGGGGCCAGAAAATAACTTGCCAGGCTACCACGCTGGCGATAATTTTGTGCCATATGGCCAATCATTCTTGAACAACCCAGAAACTTATTTTGATTACTTGAACACGATTGCCGTCAAGTACGGTCTGGTATTCATCAAGCAGTCACTGGCGCAAAACCCACTGTATAACTTTAAACGCGGTCAGATTCCTTACGGTGGGAAGATTGAAAGTGTCGTATTTGATACGATTTCACCAAAGGTTTACCGGCCGGATAAGATTACCGGTTCCGAAAGCCCCTTTGCGCAAAACTTTGGCCGCGTCGTTGGTAAGACTTATACACAATGGTTTGACATTGAAAGTTCAAACACGATCGTTGACACGCAGGACACCATGTTTTTCCAAAACCTGCAGCAATTCCACGACTTTGTTTACGGTAAGGTTGCACAACTGGTTAACGGTGCTGTGCTGGACGAATTCTACCACACAAAGCTCACGTTGAGTAAATCACTGGCTGACGGTATGATTGCTAAGACGACGGTTGATAACGTCAAGGAACTGCAAAAGCAGATTCTGTACTACGCTCGCCGCTTCCAATACTTTAGTCGCGACAACAATTCAATGGGAATCAACCAGGCGACCCACGTTTCCGACATTGAAGTGCTGGTGCCATTGAAGACGTCGATTGACATCGATGTTGACTTTGTAGCCAATGCCTTCAACCCTGAGCTGTTCAAGGCAACGCAAGTTCACTTTACCGAAGTTGACGCTTTCCCAGACGTGTGGACGTACTCTGCTGATCACGTTGTTACGAGCGATGATATCGACAAGGGTTACGTTGACGGCCGTGTTCACCCGGTAGGTTCGACGATTAAGAAGGGTTCGATTGCGACTGCTAACGCCACGGACGCGGAACAAAAGTTGGTTGGTGATAAGGTTGGGGCCATTGTGCTTGACCGCGACGCTCTGCAACTCTGGGACGCTCTGCCGTTGACCCTTTCCACGATCAACAACCCCAAGAAGCGTTACACCAACATCTTCCTGAATCAAAAGACGGCCTTGATGTTCGTGCAAGCGCTGAACAGTCGTGCTATCATGTTGAAGTAAAACGACCGAAACAATGTTATAATAAAAGGGTAGGAAATAATTCCTGCCCTTTTTTAGTACTAATTTAAGGAGGTTCTTATTATGCGAACGACACGAGCCGGTTTTACCGACGAAGATTTTTACGGGTCAAATGACACCGATGTGGTACACTTTCGTTATCTGCATAAACTCTTGCGGCAAGTCCCAACCATGACGCTTTCCGACGTTAGCGACGGCAAGTTTACCCAATACGTTGACCATGAAGCAACCGCGTCAAAGTACGGTTCAAATACTTATAAGACCACGGTGACAACAATGGATGATGCTCACGCGGTTAGCGACCACGCGTTTAACCCGTTCATTGACGACCAGCTAGATAAGCATTACCAAGACGTTGTTAAGCCGCAAATTGATCGACTTGATAAACTGATCGCCGATTTAACTACGGTCGTTGAGCAACAAGGCAAATCAATTACTGCTATGCAAAATACCGTTCACGATCAGGGCGAAGCAATTACGACTTTGCAAAGTACCGTTCACGATCAGGGCGAAGCAATTACGACTTTGCAGGCACAGTACAGTGAACAAACCAAGCAATTGTCCGCCCTGGAAGAACGCTTGGCCGCCCTGGAACAACCTAAATAAGGAGGTTTTATTTTATGCGTATTGATGATAAACGATTCTACCCAGCCAACTGGCAAGACTTTATTCATAAAGGGGCAATCACCGAACTGTTTAAGGCCGTTCCCGAAATCAACATTCCAGACTTGAACGCCAGCACGATTGATAAAGTTGAGTATCAAAAAGACGCAAATGGCGAGTATCGCATGCTGGTTGACTATACCGACCAAGACGGCGTTAGCCATAACACAGTCTTAAACCCAGCGATTACCCAACGGGTGATTGCCCTGGCTAACCAAGAGGTCGTCAAGCATTTTCTGTACAACCAAAATGGCCAGGACATCAACATTCAGACCATGCAATTCATTGATGATAAGTTGCGTTTGCAACTGGTCGACGGCCAGGCAATCGAACTGGACTTGAAACCGCTGGTCCCACGAATCAATGTCATTGGTCCCGACGGCGAAATTCTGCAAAAGGATCTTAATTACCAGGTGTCCGACGATTCGATCATCTTTGTTGACCTGCACGGCAACGAAACCAAGCTCGATTTTAAGAAGTTGGTCCACGTCGACGCCTACCAGCAAGATCAACAACAGATCGCGCAAAAGTTTACTGACTATGATAACAAAAAGCTCGACAAAGACGAATTCGACCAGTTCAACCTCACCAACCAGTCAGCTCTGGATAAAAAGGAAGACAAAACCGATCACGCCCAAGACGTTGAACGCCTGCAAGGTGAAATTGAAACAAAGGCTGAAAAGGGCTACGTTGACGACCAGTTTAAGTTATACACCAAGTTAGTTGACTTTAATGCTAACAAGGAAACGATTTTAGCAACACTTGAAACTAAAGCCGACAAGACTAAAATGGCCGCCGAATTGGACAACAAGGAAGACAAGACCTCCCACGCCCAAGACGTTGCCGACTTGCAACAACAAATCAATGACCGCACGACCCACGCGGAAACCGACGCGGCGTTAACTAAGACCGTCAAGCAAATCAAAGACTGGGCCGAACCGATTCATGCTGACTTACAACAGGCCTTAGGCACGAAAGTTAACACGGTGCTGTTTGAAGACCTTAAAAAACGGGTCGAAGACATTAATTCGTTGAAAGTAAGCAAGGCCGATTATGAACGGGACAAGGCCGGATTTGCCACGATCGAACAACTGGGCGACTACGTGACCCTCCATTACTTGTCGCAAAATCACTACACTAAAGCAGAGGTTGACGCCCTGCTAGCAATGAAGGTTGGTCAGGCCGCTTTGGCTGACTTGCAAAAATTGCTTCAAGAACAAATTGACCAAAAGGCTAACGCCAGTGACGTGCTTGCTGATCATTACACCAAGCAAGAGGTTGACGCGTTGCTTAAGACCGCGCAAACAACTAATAACCAGGTGTTCATGCCTTACGTGACCGAAGACGGTAATTGGCACGTCAAGTTGGTTCAAATCGATTCAGCAGGTAACGTGACCGACGTCGTTAAACCTAACGATTCTTCAACGAACGTCAAGGAATCGTAACAGTGTGGTATAATAGATTTGAAATAAAAGTTTAGGAGGATTTTCTAATGACATTACAATTAGATATTGATTTAGGCGTTAAGGCCCAGGGTCCTCAGGGGGAACGCGGCGAGCAAGGGATTCAGGGGGTTCCGGGCAAAGGATTCTCGATTGCCAAGACTTACGCCAGCGTTTCCGAGATGCAAGCCGATATTGCTTCGCTGGCCGAAGGTGATTTTGTTATGATTGCGTCAAATGTAGCTGACCCAGATAACGCTAAACTTTACACTAAGCAAGGCGACGCAATGAAAGAAATTGCCGATCTTTCCGGTGCCCAAGGTATTCAAGGCCCACAAGGCCCACAAGGTGTCAAAGGTGACACCGGCGAACAAGGTCCACAAGGTCCCCAAGGTGTCAAAGGTGACACCGGCGAACAAGGTCCACAAGGTCCCCAAGGTGTCAAAGGTGACACCGGCGAACAAGGTCCACAAGGTGAAGCCGGTAAGATTTACAAGCCTTACGTAACCGAAGACGGCGACCTGCACGCTAAATTAATTAATCCAGACGGCACTGACGCCACTGAATAACGCAACGTTTTTTAAAGCGTCGCTTAACTAACTAATTGTTAGCGGCGACGCTTTTCTTTTAAGGAGGTCTAACACTCATGACACTACCATTAAATTTATCTTTATTTACGCACGTTCTAAACAGCAAAACCGTAACGGGCGACCTGAACGAACTCACGACAAGCGGTTTTTACTACGTGCAACAACCGACTAACTCACCCACTACCACGTGGGTCCACGTGATCGTTAACGCTAGTGACGACAAAAAACACATAATTCAATTGGTCTTGCCCGACAACGGCAGTGAAGGGCTGTATTATCGCGACCGAACTAGCGGTAGTTGGTCCTCATGGAACCAGCTGGCGACTATGGATCAAGTAACTAACGAGCTGACCCGCTTGTTAACCACGGTTGAATTTTAAGGAGGCGTTTTATCATGACTGAAAATCCAATTGTAAAAATGGCTGAGGACATTCGTGACAAAGTCGGGACGACGAATAAATTTACCCTTCCAGAAATTGCGTTACTTATGTCACTATCGACCAACTTTCCCGAATTTTTCCCGAGCGCTACCGTTATCAAAAACGGTGCCAGCCAAAGCCTTAACACCACGATTGGCGTAAATGGCGGCGATACCATTGAATATACTTTCAGTTATACAGTAAGTCATGAATCACTACTACGTAAACTGGTCATCAGCAACGCAAAACTATCATTTTCACTGCCAGTCATTAAGTATACAGATAGCGATTGGTCGACTAAGACCACATCACAAACGATTCATATCTTACGCAAAGACGGTAGCAACCTGGTCGATCCAATTAGCATTGAAGCTGGCAGTGCTCAATACCAATATACGGGCTTATATGTCAATCGACAACTCACGACGTCAATTGTCGACTATTTGATCACTACCCAGCCAATTATTGTAAAGTATGATAACGTCGGAACTCATGATAATTTAAAAATGCTTACTACTGCTACCTTAAATCTTTGGGTTTACCAAAACTAGAAAGCGGCCGGGCCGTTCTGGCCTGGCTTTTTAATATAAGGAGGCGTTTTGCATGAAACAGAAAAAATATATTGACGTTTCCCAGTTCCAGCAACCCGAATACCCGGTGACCTTTGTTATTGGGGCGCGTGGCGTTGGTAAGACGATCAGCTCGTTATCACAGAAACTAAAAACCAACTGGAACAACCACACCATGTTCATCTACCTACGGCGATACCAAAGCGAAATCGAAACTGCCAGTTTTAACTTGGCGTTGTTATCAAAACTGGTTGGTCATACCGTCACGCGTGACTGGGCCACTGATAAAAATGGTAAAAAAGTTGATTGCCTGCTCGTTGACGGTACGGTCGTCTGCTACTTGTTGGCATTGTCGACAGCGGCCAAGTATAAATCGAATGATTACTCTGATGTCACCGAAATTATTTACGATGAATTTATCGACCCGCGCGGCCGCGAACTTAAAAATGAAACGAAACTCTTCTTGAATTTCGCCATGACGGTGTTTCGTGATTTTACCAAGTATCACGCCCTTTTCTTGGCTAACGCTACTAACCTGTACAACTGTTACTTTTTAGATTTCATGATTATGCCTAAGCATAAAATTACTAAGTTTTCAAAACTAGGAATTAAAATCGTTATGTATCAGACGTCAGATGCCCTGAATTCTGAACACTATAACAGTATCTTAGGTAAACAGGTTCTACGCCTGGAAGGTGAAGATTCTTCGAGTTTAGCAAACCGGTTTGACAACGCCTTTGATGATTTCATTTCTAGCCTTGACAAATATGCTAAGTATCAAATGACAATTCGACTCGGCGGCGTAGCATACGGTATTTATACCGATCTTGATTTCATTATCATCTCAACCAAGGTCGATTCATCATATCCTGACAAATACGCCATGACCTACGACGACGCGTCAAACGACGTACCCATGATCGACCCAATGCAAACGAATAGCTTCATTGCGGCGTTCAAACGAGGGCAGTTGCGATTTACCGACGTCAAAAGCCGGTCAAAATGGATTAAATTCTTCAAGCACCCGCGGATTACAGGAGGAGATTTATAATGTCAACAATGATCGAACGCAAAAACTACGCCGCGCAGTGTCTACTGGCGCGCGGCTTAAACAAGACGACCATTATTGCGATTCTTTGTAACGGTTATCACGAAAGTGGCGGATCCTTTTCCCCAACGCAACAACAAATTGGTGGTAGCGCCTTTGGGATTTGGCAATGGGATCGCAACCTACGCCAAGGTGAAATTATCAGCTACGCGCGCAGTCATTCGGAAAAAGATGCTATTAAATGGCAATGTAACTTTCTCGTCGACAACCGGCCTAACCAATGGATCGCTCACGCCGGTATTTCTTGGAACGACTTTTTGCATAACACGGGTAACCGTGACTGGAAATGGCTGACATGGGCGTTTTGTGTTTCCTGGGAACGCCCTGGGGTCCCACTGATGCAAAGCCGGTACAACGCTTACAACAAAGTTATGCCAATCGACTGGGGTAATGGTGGCGGTGGTGGTGGGTCGAATATTGGCGGCGACACCAAACCTTCGACGACAACAAAAAAATACCCGACAATGAGTCAATGTATGTCGCTCTACGACAAAATGCACCCACATAATAATAATCCGGAAAATCCGGACAACAATAAACCTAACCCCGGTGGCGGTGGCGCCGTTGGTGGTTTTGATAACACACCCTGCCTGGCTTACTATAACACACACCACGGTCATCTATATTACTCAATGCCGGGCCGGGCCGGTGTGTATTCAGGTCGTAGCGCTGACTGTTCGAGTTTTGTCAGTTATATGCTACACCTGGGTTATCACGACAACAACACGATCTTATACACAACTGAAACCTTACACGATCGCTTAAAAGGACTTGGGTACCAATGTATTGAGCAGGGCGCCAATCGCGTTGCGCACCACCCGTTTAAGACGGGCGACGTCATTATCCTCGGACGCCGCGGTTCAAGTAGTGGCGCGGGTGGCCATACCGGGATTTGCCTGGAAAGCCCTAAAATTTACGATTGTAACTATACGAGCAATGGCCTTAAAATTTACGCTTCCGGCCAAGCGTTCCTTAATTGGAACTACGCCACAAATTACTGGTATCACTATACGAAGTAAGGAGATGTTAACATGTCTGAAATTCCATACATTGCAATTGACGATTACGTTAGCGACTTGAAAGTGAGCGACGACGCCGTTTTTACTGGAACCGGCGCACTGGTCGTACCGTTTACCATGATCGATATTTCCAGTGAATCTCACTTTTCACATTTAAAACCTAACGAACACGCCTTTGTTTCATGGTTGCCACTATACGACGACTATTACTGGCTATTTCAATGCCAAGGCGACCTCGTTTTTGATAAAGAGGAGGCTTACCCAGGGTGTATTAATTTGTATGGCCAAGGCCAGACTTTAACGACCACTGGTCCGTTTAGTTTCTTCTATTCAACCGTTAAAAAGCCGTTTCGCGTTGATAAGATCTCAATGACCCGTCATGCTTGGCCCTTCACATATGCCTCACGGCAAGCTCGGACCGGCGATATTAATCACCACGTCAATATTCTTGATATGCGCGATCAAGACGGGTTGGTGGCCATTGATGACCAGTTTGGTCAATACATGGACGACGTACAAACTGACGACTTGATTCGCTTGAACCTGGGTGAAATGTTGGGAGTTGACGGCTTATGACCAAAAACCTATTTGCTGATGTTTCCAGTCACCAACCCGAAACCCTTCGCTACTTTCAACAATTAAAAAATGCTGGGTGTAAGGGCGTTGTGGTAAAATTAACAGAGGGGTCCAACTACACGAACCCCAAGGCTAAAAACCAGATTGCACATACTAAGTCATTAGGCTTGAAAGTTTCCGCCTACCATTTCGGCCGCTTTACATCAGTATCAGGCGCTCAAGCGGAAGGCAACTACTTTTTGAACAGCTTAAAAACTCACGGCGTTGGTACTGATGCCGTTGTGATCAATGACTTTGAAACAACTCCTGCCAGCGCCGCGGCGCTGAACGCGTTCTATACGCCGTTAGAAGCGGCCGGGTACAAAAATGTTTGCGTTTACTCAATGCGATCGTGGTTTACCGCCGGCTATTTTAACGGTGTCAGGGGCCTGAAGTGGGTGGCGGAATACGGCCGTTCCAACTGTTCAGTCAACTGCGACGCCTGGCAATATACGTCAACGGCTATGATTGAGGGTGTTGCAACTGACATGTCGTGGGATTACAACGGGTTATTCACCAGTGCCGCCGGTTCTGGAGGAAATTCACAAAGCAATAGTGATCGCGAAAACAATAACCAAAAGAACCAATCTGACGCTACGAAACTATCATATTGCTATAGCCTGCAGAATTTGATTTTGTCGCCATTGTACGACAAATGGTTACATTAAAGGAGGGTTTAACTTTGCTTACTTTAATTCGGCAATCAACTGGCCAACCGCTTTTTAGTTCTAATTCTATCTATGGTATTTTGGATCTGTTGCTGATAAATTGGGCTAATGATCAGGGGTTTCGACTTAGTTTCGATCAATCCACTGGTACGATTACCGTTAACGGTGTTATCTACTTGCTTGAATGGCACGACTTAACCGGTAACCAACGAGGGGAGGTGATTATTGATGAATGAAATTAATTACTTTATTCTTGATGTTGACCATAATATCATTGATTCGGGTCTGGAAATGGTTTACACCCTGCATCATTTTATTCGTGGACAACAATTTGCTAGTCTTGGTATCGAACCCGCCGAAGCTGATTACGAGTTAGAAATTCCTGCTACTGGCGCAACTGATACCGAAAACGCCATGATCGCTTACCCGGTACATCAACTTAAAAAGATTTATGTTGATGAAACCGCCTATTATCTAGCTTGCTACACACTCGACCCCGGTTCCGATAAGGAGGTTTCCGAAAATGTCAATTGACCAATTCAGTAAATTTGCTGGTAATGGACTAGACCAGACTAATATTCTGATTACCTTTGCGCTACTTGATACGATCTTAGGTATCTCGTTGCACTTGCTCAATAAGCAACCGTTAATCTCAAACAAGTTCTTGTCAGGGCTTACCCGTAACTTTGTCCCCGCCTTCCTGCCGGCGTTGCTACAGTTTCTTGAAAACGCTCAACCGTCAACCCCGCCTAGTTACGGGTACGCTGAATTCTTTATCTTTGTCTGCGCTGGATATTTTTTACTTCAAAGTATCTTATCCAATCTTAACGGCTTGGGTACCCCACTGCCTACCTGGCTGACAAAATGGCTCACGAATGAATTAAAGGAAAAGGGGCTTAAATAATGACTAGACAACTTTCCACCATTACTTTATATGCCACCGTGCCGTTTGACGACACATATAAGCACGTTGTTAACTGGCAGTCCCAAGACCAACTAGACGAATTTCTTAATGGCTACCCTCATATCACCGAACAAACATCGTATCAAAATTTAAACAAACCAATTCGGTGGGATACCATGAAAACCTACGACCTGCACAGTCCACGCGGTGACGACCCTCACTTAACCGCCACCCTTAACGCGTTGACCTCGTTTAATTACGTTAAAATTCACGACGTGGACCACAACGGCAACTGGCGCGACTATTACGCCTTTATCACTAATCTCGAGTATTATAACGACGGCTGTACCTTTATTTATTTTAGTATTGACAACTGGAACACTTATAAATTTAACGTAAACTGGAATGGTAGCCATGCCATGGTTCAGCGCGGGTTTGTTAAAGAAGATAACGCTGATTCCTCTGATTTTTCTAACACGTTCAAAAAGGTTATGTGTAACCCCGATGAAATTGGTGGCGACGGCTGTGGTTTCCTACGCGAAAGCGATTATGTCGCGTTTCACCCTAAAACCGGTGACAATAATACCTTCTATACTGACCAACATGTTAAATTCGTGCTATTCACTGCTCAACCCAAAGATGCGGCCACTGAATATGGAACGTACCTTGCATTATATAGCCAGTACCTTTACTACTTTATTGCCTACAACCCGCAAAACATGCAACTCTATAATGTTCAGGTTAAAGGTCAAACCATTTCTGCGCACCATGACACAACCGTTAAACAAGCCTATCAAACGTTAAGCAAAAGTAAAGAGTTTGCTGGTTCTGATAGCCTGGTCGTTGATAGCGAAATTTACAACTACTTAGGAATACCGTTCACGGTTAATGATGACACCATTAATTTTACTGACGGTAATGTTGCACTTCATGAAAAATCAACGTATTTAGTTCAATTGGATTCAAACGGCACCGTATTCGCACCTGAAACTGGACATTGTATCTTTTCTAATGGTAACAAACTGAATGCTAACGGCTCTGTTTTTAAGCGCTTAGTTACATTCTATCGAAACACATATGGTAGCTTGGTTCCACTTAAACTTATGGGCGAGCCTTTTTCCAAGTTTTTCTTAACTGACGGAAAGGGCACTAATTTGAGTCTTGACCTGCTCAAATTTACCAACCTGGCAGTCGACGGTATCACTATTAAGCGTTTTGGCTCAATTAGTGAAAATGGACAAGAAACCTATTCAGTTAACCATTATAACCGTAGCTCAACCGCCGATCAAAACCAGTATGTTACCTACGAAAACGCCCTTGCTATCGATAACGCCGCCCGCGACGTCCCAATCATACTCGATAACTACACCATGTACCTGAATGCTAACCGTAACCAGCTAGCTAACGTTCGCGCTAACGCGAAAATGAATGAACGTCTGGCTAAACAAGGAAATTTGATTTCCCTACAGAATACCAACCGCTCCCTGGCGACGTCACAAAACGTTAATGCCTATGAAAATGCCCGCAGTATGGGTATGGCTAAATTTGACGCCGCTACCGGGGTAATTGGCGGCGCCGCTTCCGGCCTCATGCACGGTGGGTTGGTTGGCGGGTTGCTTGGCGGGGTTGGAGGTGCCATTCGTGGCGGTATCAACATGTATAAAACGGGCTACGCGAATGACACCTCTGCAACGGCCCTAGCAATGAATAACGCTACCCAGGCACAAAACGCCCGCGCTAACTACGCTTTCCAAAATGCCGTGGCAACGAATAATTACGAACAAACAATCCGGTCCCAAAACGCCTTGCTTGCTGATGTTCGCAACCATAACGATCAAATTGCGCACCAGGGTAGCAATTACCTGGTTTCGTTCCAAGAAGGCAATTTTGGAATGCACTACCAGCTTTTTACATGCCAGGATTCCGTTATGAAAAACGCCATGCTATACTTTACCCTGTTTGGCTACGAGGTTAACCAATACGGCCCGATTGAACCATGGTTCCACGTCAAGAATACGTTCAACTACGTCAGAACCTCGAATTGTTTCTTATCCGGGTACCTGCCAACGTCAGCTACTAATACATTGGAAACCATGTTTGATAACGGGGTTACATTGTGGTCAACTGATGCTGAATCACTTAATCGTTTCGTCATTCGTGATCAAAAGTCAGATAACTTATTCAGTGCTAATAACCCGTTTGACTAACTTGAAAAATTTTGATAACTCTGCTACAATAAAGTAAGGTCAAGAATGCCTCACCTTGACCGGCTTTGATTTACACCATTTTTGCTTTACCTTCCTGTAAAATAAAAACCGCTAGATTCCTACTAGCGGCTTTTTTGTTATTTGTGATATTCTTCAATTGCCGTTCCCAACGCTAATAACATCAACGCGCTTATCCACCCAAGTACGATCGCTAAAGACCCCTGTGCAAAGTTTATCAACATTGCCCAACCAATACCGCCAACCGTTACTAGCAATGCCCCAATTGCTAAATAATATAATACATTTGTCATTTTATTTGTTATCCTTTCTAGTCATGTCTAACGCCATTTGCAACCCAAATATTACAATCCAGATTACTGCAATCCAATTTGCTTTGATAAAATGATTGGTCATATACAAGTAGACAAATCCACCACTTAGCACCGACCATACAATTGCTTTAATTGTTGCCATAGTTTCCACACCCTTTATAGTTATTAGCGTTTCCTGCCGATTGATTATTTTCAGCTACCGTCGTTTGACTGCTGTAACTTTCGGCTGTATCTGATGATGATTTCGTTGTATTTGGTACATTATAACTATCATTATCGTTAGTATTATATTCTGGTTCCGAATCGTCAGAGTAAAATTCACCCGTGTAATGATCATTATCTAAGGGGTCATTTTCTGGTTGTGGGTTAAGGTGATGTTTTTTATAATATTCGGCTTCCGCTGGCGTCAACCCGTTCTCGTCAACTGTCTTTTTTTCTTTGCTATTAGTTTCGTCAGCCGGTGTCTTAATTGTAACACTAATTTTTGTATCTCTACCTTTATCTTTTTTCACCTCTGCTTTTTTATGCTTTTTTGACCTACTGCTTGTTATTTGTGTTGTTCTATTTTCACCAGTTACAACTGGCTTTGATTGTTTTTGACAGAAGGTTACTACTATGCCTGCTAAAAACGTTATTGCGAGAATAATTATTATTTTCAGGATTTTTAACCCTTTGGCCCTTTTTGCCATATGTTTGCTACGCCTCATTTTTATCTACCCCTTAATCGATTACCCCTTTTCGCAATTCTTCATTCTCTTCCTGCAACCGATCATTTTCCTCTTCTAACCGATAGACATCTTCTTCTAATTCGTCATTATCATATTCTAATCGTTCAACTTCATCTTCTAAATACCCGTTCCGTTCTTCTAAATCTTCGTTTTCAGATTCGAGCATTCCGATCGCATTACCGGCGTTGCTAAATTGGTATGTAATTTCATCAACCAATTTTTGTTGCTTGCTTTCATCTATTCCTAATTCATTCGTGATAACCTGATACAATTCTTCCACGTTTTCTGCAATATAGCTGATTTCGTATAAATCTCCTCGTACAATCATTTTTTTTCTTCCTCCTTGTAAATTTCTTTGCTTTTGCCATTTTTG
>NZ_DAIUCE010000022.1:0-11175 GCF_036846325.1 Ligilactobacillus sp.
AGCTGATTGTTGCAACGTCAAGACCGTTTGTCGGTTCGTCAAGCAAAAGAATGTCCGGGTTTCCGAATAATGCCTGTGCCAGCAGAACCTTGACTTTAAGTGCTTCATCGAGCTCGCTCATCTTCTTTTCATGCAATTCTTCCGGAATCCCTAAAGACTGCAGCAAAGCCGATGCGTCGGCTTCCGCATTCCATCCGTCCATTTCGGCAAACTGTGCTTCAAGTTCGCCCGCTCTGACGCCGTCTTCTTCTGTGAAATCAGCTTTAGCATACAGAGCATCCTTTTCCTGCATGATTTCGTATAGCTTCGTATGTCCTTGAATAACGGTTGACATGACGGTAAAATCTTCAAAGGCAAAGTGATTTTGGTTAAGGCTCGAAATTCGTTCATTCGTTCCAATCGAAATCGTCCCCGTCGTCGGTTCAAGCTGACCCGAAAGAAGTTTCAGGAACGTTGATTTGCCCGCACCGTTTGCTCCGATAATTCCATAGCAGTTTCCGGGCGTGAATTTCAAATTTACTTCATCGTACAATAGACGTCCGGAAAAGTTCAAACTAACATCTGTTACAGTAATCAATTTATTTCCTCGCTTTTTTTCATATTTCCTCTTAATTTAACATGACACGGGTTCTTTGTAAACTTTCCGCAGCAAAAAAGCCCCTGTATTTTGCAGGAGCTTGGTCAATTATTCCAAATTACGGTGCTTGAGGTCAGGAAAGACAATCTTGTCAAAAACACCGACAAGACTTCCCTGAAACAACAGCGCAAATCCGGTTCCGATGTTGATTGCATATATCTGATGCGTCAATGCATACGAAACGATGATTGCAACAATCGGCGGCATGAAGACAGCCAGTTGCGCCAATGAAGAATTACCCTTGAAAAATTTGAAACGCACAATCTGCATCAGGTCGTCCGCAGGGTGAAGCATCCAGTTGATCCTTTGATAGATCGAAATTGCAATCGAGATGAACACGACACCCATGCAATCAAGCACTACACGCAAGAAAAGCGGCAAACTCGCAATGCCGACGTTGAGCAAGAGCGGAGAAAACGCCCCGACCAATGCCGAAAACGGCACCATGAAAATGAAGTTGCCGATGATTCTCCTCACGTCAATTTTCCTTAATAGAATCACGTTCGTAATAATAATCAGGACGCCGAAGATGAACAGCATCATGCTGAGCGAAATCGGCGTCACGTCCGAAATGTTGACTGCCGCAGCCGTCCACAGCGCACTTCCCAAATTCAGCGCTACGGTCAAGGCATTGCCTAAACAGTTAAACATCAGGGAAACAACAAAATAAATCAAAAGCCGAACATTTGACAGTTCCTTGTTTTGTGTGGCCTGCACGAAAAAAACCTTCTTCCCGTTTTGATACGCAATCGATTATATCACAAAATTCAAGACGCGTTCCCACAAAATTCTTCAGCATCGTGGTAGAATAGAGTTGCAGACAACAGCATGAAAGGGTGATTTCTATGAGCGAAAACATATTTTTCAACCCTGGCGATTCAATCGCCAGCGATTTCGATTTTAACAAAGCATACGTTTCAGCACAAATTTATCGACACAAGTCTGAAAAGCCGGTTCTCATCGTCCAGGAAAAAGATGGTCACCCATATTTCATTTTCGATGAAGACGCCGCAATTGAACAGGAAGCGGCTGAAGCAAAGAAGTTTTCGATTATCAGAAAAATTTAGCTGAGCCAACGTCAATCAAGCAGTCAAGCCTCTCAGTTCATCGGACCTGGCTGTTTTTTTAATCTGTAAAATCAAGTCTCCAACTCCTTTTGGTTATTCCGTTATCACGGCAATCTGATTCCTGTATACATAAAAAACCGGAGAACTGCAATAATAATTGCAGATTTCCGGTTTTTAATCTGAGGGATGGTTTTTCCAGCCCTCTTTTTAATTTCAAAATTAATGCTGGTCTCTGTGGAAACGATTCGTGAACAACGGGCTGACAGGCTTGTTCTCATGGATACGCTTGATGGCATCTCCGATAAGCGGACCAACGGATACCTGAACGAGCTTGTCGATCTGCTTTTCTTCCGGAAGCTGAATTGAATCAGTAACAACCAATTGCTTGATTGGTGATTTTTCAATTCTCTCGATTGCGGGACCGGAAAGAACAGGGTGCGTTGCGCAAGCATAAACTTCGATTGCACCTGCATCCATCAAAGCCTGAGCAGCCAGCGTAATCGTTCCTGCCGTGTCAATCATGTCATCAATCAAAACGCAGCGCTTGCCATCAACTGAACCGATGATGTTCATGATTTCAGCAACGTTTGCACGCGGACGACGCTTATCGATGATTGCAATTGGAGCCTTCAGGAACTCAGCCAGCTTACGGGCGCGCGTTACGCCGCCATGGTCAGGCGATACGACGACTGCATCCTTATCCAAACCATTCGTCAGGAAGTAATCGGCCAAAAGCGGAGCACCCATCAAGTGGTCAACCGGGATGTCAAAGAAGCCCTGAATCTGTGCGGCATGCAGGTCAAGCATGATTGCACGGTCTGCACCGGCCTTTTCGATCATATCGGCAACAAGCTTGGCCGTAATCGGTTCACGGCTGCGTGCCTTACGATCCTGACGCGCATAACCATAGTAAGGAATAACAACGTTGATTGTTGCCGCACTGGCACGACGCAAGGCATCAATCATGATCAAAAGTTCCATCAAGTTGTCATTTACCGGAGCCGATGTTGACTGGATAATGAAAATTTCATCACCACGAATTGATTCTTCAATGTTGATGCGAATTTCTCCATCGCTGAAACGGTCAACGGACGTCTTGCCCAACGGAACGCCAACTGATTCAGCAATTTTTTCAGCCAATGGTTTGTTTGAATTCAAAGCAAAGATCTTAAGCTTTGAACCTGTATATTGTTCAGACATAGTATCCTCCAAAATAATTATCTATAAATTATCTTATTCATTATCCGAGATAAAATCAAGCCAATGTCACGCTTTTTACTATTTTTTCTCGTTTTTCTCAGTTTCCGCAGCAGCCCTGGCAACAGGATACCGATCGTAATAGCCTTTCTTGTTTACCTGACGACCCCTTGCGATTGCCATGTCATGCGGCTCGACATCGTCCGTAATCGTTGAGCCTGCGGCAATATAGGAATGATCTCCGACTTCAACGGGTGCAATGATGTTTGAGCCGCTGCCGATGAACGAATAGTCGCCAACGTTCGTATGGTGCTTGTTGATGCCGTCATAGTTAATGAAGACGGTTCCGCATCCGACGTTGATTTCCTTTCCCAGCGTCGCATCGCCCACATAGGTCAAATGTCCGACCTTGGTGTTCCTGCCGATCTTTGCCTTCTTGACTTCAACGAAGTTGCCGATGTGAACTCCTTCTCCGATGTCGGCCAATGGACGCAAATGGCTGTAAGGTCCGATGTTGCTGCCCTTTTGCATGTGAGCTTCTTCAATCAGGGATGATGTAACGGTTACTTCATCATCAAGAACGCTGTCTATGATCTCTGAATTTGAACCGATGAAACAGTCGCTTCCCACGACTGTCCTTCCCTTGAGACAAACGCCCGGTTCAATCACGGTATCTGATCCGATCTGAACGTCGCAGTCGATGTACGTATTATCAGGATCGACAATCGTCACGCCGTTCTTCATATGGCCTTCGTTGATTCTGCTGCGCATCACCTTCGTTGCCTTGGAGAGAGCAACTCTGTCATTGACACCCATCGATTCTTCAAAATTCTTCATGCGATATGCGGCAACGATCTTGTTTTCGTTCTTGAAGATCTCCATGACGTCCGTCAGATAATACTCGCCTTGAGCATTGTCATTTTTAATCTGATGAAGCGCATGGAACAGTTCGCGGTTGTCGAAGACATAAACTCCGGTATTGATTTCCCTGACTGCCGCTTCTTCTTTTGTGGCATCCTTTTGTTCGACGATCTTTTCAACGATTCCGATTTCGTTTCGAATGATCCGGCCATACCCGAACGGATCTTCAGCCTGTGCCGTCAAAACGGTCGCAACAGCGCCCTTTGACTTATGATACTCGAACAGTTCCGAAAACGTCTTGGCCGTGAACAGCGGTGTGTCTCCGCAGGCAATGAGCGTCATTCCGTCAAGACCGCCCAAAATGCCTTCAGCCTGCAAAACGGCATGTCCCGTCCCGAGCTGTTCGGATTGCAAAGCATACTCGGTTCGATTTCCCAAAGTCTCCTTGACCTTGTCTGCCCCGTGACCGATAATCGTTACGATTTTGTCCATCTCATTTTCTTCAATCTGCGTCAGTACATGATCAACCATTGGTCTGCCGCAAACCGGATGCAGGACCTTGTACAACTTGGACTTCATGCGTGTTCCTTGTCCTGCTGCTAAGATAATTGCGTATTTTGCTGTCATTTTCCTACCTCTTAACTTCTTGAATGCCCGTCCTGACGAATTATAATTTTCCAAAAACCCGTTCAAGATAGTTACCCGGACTGACGTGAATCGTCTTGTCCAGAGTATTGACTTTGTCAACTTTCAAAAGCGAAGTATAGTCATCAACCATGCGGTGTCCTTCAAATGAACCTTCGGCAAATACAGTGATCCCTACAAGTTCAGATTCGAATTCCTCAATCATGGACTTCATGCCGTTGACGGTTCCGCCACCCTTCATGAAGTCATCAACGACAAGCACGTGCGAGCCACGCTTCAAACTGCGCTTCGAAAGTTCCATCTTTTCGATTCGCTCGCTTGAACCGGATACGTAATTGACCGAAACGGTTGCACCTTCAGTGATCTTTGAGTCACGTCGGACAATGACGAACGGCACGTTCAAGTAGCTGGACACGCTCTGCGCAATCGGAACACCCTTTGTCGCAACCGTCATGACGGCATCAATCTGCTTGTCGATATACTGACGCGCGATTACGCGGCCGACTTTGCGCAAAACGTCAGGACGACCCAGCAAATCGGAAAGATATACATATCCTCCTGGCAGCAAGCGGTCTTTTTCGGACATTTCCCTTGTCATGTCACCGATAAATGCACGTGCCTCTTCTTCCGAAATGGACGGGATGAATCTTGCTCCTCCTGCCGCTCCCGGAATCGTTTCAAGGACGCCGATTCCCCTGAGCTTAAAAGTACGCTTGATGATTGCCAGATCTTCACTGATTGATGATTTCGCCGATTCGTATCGTTCGGAAAAGAACGTCAGGGAAATTAAGGTATGCGGACGCTCCAAAAGGTAGCGGGTCATATCAATTAAACGATCACTTCTTCTAGTTTTCAAAAAATCTCCTCCATTGCCAAGATTTATTTACGCACAATCCATAACACCAATTATAATGCAATCAATTGTGTTTTCCTAGTTTTTGCATTTCAAATTATTGCGAAAGTTCGTTTTTCAGCTAACAAAAACCCCTGCCCGACATTCATGTCAGACACATAGTTCCAGTATTAGTTAACGTTCGGCAATTTCGCAAACTATTATAGAGTATCACTGGAAGAAGTGTTCGTCAACAGTTTTATTTCACTTCGACCGCAAACGCCTCGTATGGCTTTAAAACCTTGGAACCAAGGTCGATTACGCCTTCATCATAATTGGAAATAAATGAAGTCTGCCGTCCGAATTCGTCTAAATTGATTTTTCTGAATTCGTTCGTGAAGTTGGCACAGACCAGCAGCGTCTGACCTTTGTATTTTCTGAGATAGACAAACACGTCGTCCGGGACGTCGTCGACCATTTCATAATCGCCGTAAACCACGATGTCGTTTTTCTTTCGATAGTCAATCAGTTTCTTATAGGTATGGAAAATTGAATTCTCATCTTCCAGGCACGCCTTTGCATTGATCGTCTGATAGTTGGCATTGACATGAAGCCACGGTGTCCCTTTGGTAAATCCAGCATTTTCGGTTCCGTCCCATTGCATCGGGGTTCTGGCATTGTCTCTTCCCTTCCTGTTAATGCGCTTTATCAATTCTTCCCTTGACGTGCCCTTTTCAAGTTCTTCAAAATACATGTTCCGGCTTTCGATGTCGTCGACTTCCGAAATGTCTTCAACCCTGCAGTTCGTCATTCCAAGTTCTTCGCCTTGATAAACGTACGGCGTTCCCTTCAGCAAATGCAGGACGATTGCCAGCATTTTGGCGCTTTCCACGCGATAGATTCCGTCATCTCCATATTGGGAGACTGCTCTTGGCAAGTCATGATTGCTCCAGAAGAGACTGTTCCATCCCTTATCTCCCAGACACGTCTGCCACTTGGACAAAACCTTCTTGAGTCCCATGACGTCCAAAGGCTTCGTGAACCACTTCGGCTTTCCTTCAATCTGATCCAAAGTCGTTGCCTCAAATTGGAAAACCATGCTTAATTCATTACGTTCGGGATCTGAATAAAGCCTGGCGATGTCGGGAGTTGCACCCCATGTTTCGCCGACGGTCAGCAGATCATGATTCCCAAAAGTTCTTTGATTCATTTCGTTGATGTACTCATGAAGCTTCGGTCCGTTGGCTGAAATCATTCTGTCAGGCTGCTTGCCGATCATTTCAATGACGTCCATGCGGAATCCGCCGATTCCCTTGTCAATCCAGAAATTCATCATGTCATAGACTTCTTCTCTCACTTCAGGATTTTCCCAGTTCAAATCAGGCTGTTTCCTGCTGAAAAAATGCAGATAATACTGCCCGCTTTGCTCATCATACTGCCATGCTGAACCGCCAAAGCACGATTCAAGCGCATTTGGTTCACCGCCGTTGACAGGATCCCGCCAGACATAGTAGTCACGGTATTTTGAGTCCCTTGATTTTTCAGCTTCGATGAACCATGCATGTTCATCGGAAGTATGATTAACGACAAGGTCCATCACGATTCGGATGCCGCGCCTGTTTGCCTGGGCAATCAACTCTTCCATGTCGCTCATCGTTCCGAACTCCTTCATGATGTTCCTGTAGTCAGAAATATCATAGCCGTTGTCGTCATTTGGCGAACTGTAGACCGGAGAAAGCCAGATTGCGCCGATTCCCAGTTCTTCAAGATAGTCCAGACGCGAAATGATTCCCTTCAGGTCTCCGATTCCGTCATTATTCGAGTCCTGAAAGCTGCGCGGATAAATTTGATATACGGTCACTTTCTGCCACCATTTTCTTTCCATTGTCAAACCCCTTCTCTCAAAAAAATATCCTGACCATTACATTGTAAGCGCATACTGCATTTTATGCAACCGGTTTCTACTTTCCGGGCATCCTTCGCTTTTATTCACTTTTTTTGGATATTTTTAATAAAAAGTGAATAATTAATTATTTTGTGTTGCTTTTTCTGAATATTAGCGCTATTATAAAGACATTAATTTAACGGAGGCTTATGGTTATGGAAAAAGAAAAAGTTGTTTTAGCATATTCTGGCGGTCTGGATACTTCAGTTGAAATCGCATGGCTCAAAAATAAAGGATATGACGTCATTGCCTGCTGCATCGATGTCGGAGAAGGAAAAGACCTTGAGGAAGTCAAGCAGAAGGGACTTGCAGTCGGCGCCGTCGAATCAATCGTCATCGACGCCAAAGAGGAATTGCTGAGGAATATTGTCTGCCGGCGCTTCAAGGACATGCATACTATGAAAACAAGTATCCGCTTGTCTCTGCCCTGTCACGTCCGCTCATCGTCAAGCACCTGGTCGAAGTTGCCAAAAAATACGGCGCAACGGCCATTGCTCACGGATGTACGGGCAAGGGCAACGATCAGGTTCGTTTTGAGGTCGGCATCCACGCCTTGGCCCCTGAAATGAAAATCGAAGACCCGATTAGAGAAGTACACTGGTCAAGAGAAGAAGAAATCGACTACGCCAAGGAAAACGGCATCCCTGTACCGATTACGAAAAAGAGTCCATACTCGATTGATGAAAATCTCTGGGGCCGTGCAAACGAATGCGGTATTCTTGAAAATCCATGGAACAGCGCACCTGAAGATGCTTATGCAAGAACAAAGTCCCTGGAAGATACGCCGGACGAAGCAGACGTTATCACGCTGACATTTGAAAACGGCGTTCCTGTCAAGCTCAATGATGAACCGCTGCAACTGGATGTCCTGATTCAAAAACTGGACAAACTTGCCGGCAAGCACGGAATCGGCCGAATTGATCACGTTGAAAACCGTCTCGTCGGCATCAAATCTCGCGAAGTCTACGAATGTCCGGCTGCTACGGTCTTAATGGCCGCACATAAGGACATCGAAGACATCACGCTCGAAAAATCCCTGGCACACTTCAAGATTTACATTGAAGACAAGCTGGCAGACGTTATCTATAACGGTCTCTGGTTCTCTCCTTTAATGAATTCTCTGCTTGCATTCATCAAGGAAAGCCAAAAAGACGTCAACGGCACGGTGCGCGTCAAGCTTTTCAAGGGCAACGTCATTTGTGAGGGCAGAAAATCTGCCAACTCGCTCTATGATGAAAAGCTCGCAACATACACTTCCGCAGACGAGTTCGACCAGGAAGCAGCCGCTGGATTCATCAAGCTTTACGGCCTGCCGACACAGGTTTATGCTCAGGTTCATCAAAAAGGTGAGAAATAATGAGTACGAAGAAACTTTGGGGCGGACGCTTTGAAGAAAGTGCCGCCGCCTGGATTGACCAGTTCGGAGCATCGATTTCGTTTGATCAGCTGATGGCAGACGAAGACATCGAAGGTTCGCTTGCCCACGTCAAAATGCTTAATGAAACTGGGATTTTGACCGAACAGGAAGCAACCGAAATTGAACACGGACTTCTTTCATTAAAGGAAGATTTGTCGGCAGGAAAGCTCGAATTCTCCGACCAAAATGAAGATATTCACATGAACATCGAATCCATGCTGACGGAAAAGATCGGACCCGTTGCCGGCAAGCTGCACACGGCAAGAAGCCGCAACGATCAAGTTGCAACAGACTTCCATCTTTACGTCAAGAAGAGAACGACTGCAGTGATTTCCGAACTTAAAAAACTGCAGAAGGCACTCGTTGACAAAGCTGAGGCAAACGTTGAGACAATCATGCCCGGCTATACCCATATGCAGCATGCACAGCCTATTTCCTATGCGCACTATCTGCTTGCATATTTCGAAATGTTCAAACGAGACGTTGAACGTTTTGAATTCAATCAAAAACATACCGACGTTTCTCCTCTGGGAGCTTGTGCCCTGGCCGGAACGACCTGGCCCATCGACCGTTTCTTAACCGCTGGGGAGCTTGGTTTCGCAGATGTTTATTCAAATTCGCTTGATGCCGTATCCGATCGCGATTTTGCGCTTGAATTTCTGAGCAATGCCTCAATTCTGATGGTTCACCTGTCGAGGCTTTGCGAAGAACTCATCTACTGGTGTTCATATGAGTTTTCATATATTGAAATGTCAGATGAATATTCCACCGGAAGTTCAATCATGCCGCAAAAAAAGAATCCTGACATGGCTGAGCTCATTCGTGGCAAATCAGGGCGTGTTTTCGGAAATCTGATGGGATTGCTGACGGTCATGAAGGGACTGCCGCTTGCATATAACAAGGATATGCAGGAAGACAAGGAAGGCGTCTTCGATGCAGTCAAGACAATCATTCCAAGCATTAAGATCATGACGGGAATGATTGAAACCCTGACCGTCAACAAGGAGAAGATGCAAAAAGCAACCGAAGACGATTTTTCAAACGCAACCGAACTTGCCGATTATCTTGCCGGAAAGGGAATTCCGTTCCGTCAGGCCCATGCCATCGTCGGAAACCTTGTCCTTCAAGGAATCAAGTCACATACTTGCCTTCAGGACATTCCGCTTGAAGAATATCAGAAAATCGATCCCGAAATCGGTGAAGACGTTTATTATGACCTCAAGTCAAAGGCAGCAATCGAACGCAGAAAATCATACGGATCGACAGGTTTTGAGCAGGTTCGTCATCAGATCGAAAAAGCTCGAAAAAGCTTAAATTAGTTAATTCTTCCATAACCGCCAAAGGGCCAGCAATGCTGGCTCTTTTTGGCAATCTTAGAAAAAATTGCAATTATTCAAAAACAACTTCTTGGCATCGGCTATAATATACTTAAGGAAGTGATCCATTGAAAATTTTAATTGCCCCCGATTCATTCAAAGGATGCATGACGGCAAAGGAAGCATGCGCGGCAATCGAAAAGGGACTGAAAAACATTGATGCCAGTGCGCAAATCGTCAAAGTCCCGATGGCGGACGGCGGCGAAGGCACCGTTCAGGCTCTGGTCGATGCATTAAACGGAAAAATCATCACAAAAAAAGTCACCGGTCCCCTGAATAAACCGGTGAACGCCTTTTATGGTCTGATTGAGCAGAAACATCTTGCAGTGATTGAGATGTCTGCAGCAAGCGGCATCCAGTTCGTCAGTTCTGAAACGGCCGATCCGCTGCACGCAACGACCTACGGAACGGGAGAACTTATCCTGGATGCGTTGCAACGCGGTGCAAAAAGGTTCATCATCGGCCTTGGAGGTTCTGCCACTAACGATGGCGGCGCCGGAATGGCACAGGCACTTGGTGTCCGTTTTCTGGACAAAAACAATCAGGAATTGCCTTTGGGCGGAATCGCGCTTGGAAAACTCGCCCGGATTGACCGAACGCAGATGACGCCTTTGCTTGACAAGGCAGCGTTTTCAATCGCATGCGATGTTTCCTGTCCATTGACCGGAAAAAATGGCGCAAGCTTCGTCTTCGGCCCGCAGAAAGGTGCCACTGAAACAGACGTCAAGCTCCTTGATAACGCGCTTGCTCACTATGCAGACATCGCTGCTCCCGAATTAAAAGATGCGTTTGGTGCCGGAGCTGCCGGCGGATTGGGGTTTGCCATGATGGCCTTTTTAAATGCAGTGCCTGATCCGGGTGCACGCTTGATAATTGATGCGGTCGGTCTGGACAAAAAGGCAGCTGATTGCGACCTGGCAATCACCGGTGAAGGAAGCATCGATTTTCAAACCGCATTCGGAAAAACACCGATGGCCGTTGCTGAATGCGTCAGGAAAAATTCGCCGGATTGCATTACCGTCGGCTTGTGCGGACATTTGGGAAAAGACGTTGACATGCTTTACAAAAAGGGCTTTGATGCCCTGTTTCCAATCGTTTCCGGTCCTCAGTCGCTTGAAGATGCGGTGAAGAACGGTGAACTGAATCTGACACGAACGTCGGAAAACGTCTTAAGGCTGATCAAGCGAACTAAATTTTC
>NZ_DAIUCE010000022.1:11250-21577 GCF_036846325.1 Ligilactobacillus sp.
ATAATTAAACTATCAATTTTTTACTAGGAAAGGTGAAATCGGATGGAGATCTCGGAAAAAGCACCGGCTAAATTAAATTTAAGCCTAGATACCCCATTTCGTCACCCGGATGGAAATCCCGAGTGGAAAATGGTCATGATTGCCGTTGACCTTGCCGACTACGTTCACATTAAGACCAAAACGGATTCAAAAGACATCACCGTCAGAACGGACACCGGTTTTTTGCCTTGTGATGAACGCAACCTGGCCTTTCAGGCTGCAAAGAAAATGCAGCAGCTTTTCCACAAAAGTGAGGGCGTCGAAATCACGATTGACAAGAACATTCCCGTTTCTGCCGGAATGGGCGGCGGATCATCCGACGCGGCCGCCGTTTTGCGCGGCTTGAACAAGCTGTGGAAACTAGGTCTTGAAAAAAATCAATTGGCTAAAATCGGGCTTGAGATTGATTCTGACGTTCCTTTTTGCATCTATAGCGAGCCTGCACTTGTCACTGGCAAGGGAGAAATCATTACTCCTATCGGCGATCTCGAACCAATGTGTTTAGTAATTGCCAAACCGCGTGACAGCGTCTCAACGCCGTCCATCTTGAAGAAAATCAACTATTCAAAAATCGTCCATCAAAACGTCGATGGCGTTTTAGACGCAATTTCCAAGAAAGACTATGCGGAGATGACCAGGAAAATGGGAAATGCGCTTGAGCCGATCACTGCCAGGAAACACCCTGATATTTGGAAAATCAAGCAGAAAATGCTGACGTTCGGTTGCGATGCAGCGCAAATGAGCGGATCCGGACCGACAGTCTTTGGCGTTTGCCGCAAATATCAGCGGGCTGTCCGCGTCTATAACGGTCTTCGCGGTTTTTGCAATGAAGTTTACATTGTCAGACCGTTTTCTCTTAAAGAGTAGTGAACAGAACTCGGCAATAAATTACCGAGTTTCCACGCGCGCTACGCAACAAAAGAGACCGAGCACACACGCCTCCAGATGAAAGAGGCTTGGGAAAAACTATGTCTCTAACAAAAGTCCCGGTGATTTGCAGACTTTGATGTGTATGCAACGTTAAATGTGTGCTTTGACCGCAACCAAGGACTGCCATTTACGGGCAAATCTCAAAAATCGCTGTTTTGCCCGTAATCGGTAGCTGAAATTTACAGATTCATGAGCGCCCCTCCTTATCTACCGCCTTGTTAAGCGGCTGGTCTTCACACCTTGCCTGATTGAGCAGGCGATTCTCAGCACTGTATTTAAAAAATAAGGTTTTCATGTCCCGAAACTGAAAGAATGCCGGACAAAATCAGTCGAATTACGACCGCTTTTGTTCGGCATTTCGTTCAACTGCTTCTACAGCATTTCCATGATTTTCTTCAAATCCCGGCAATCGTATTGACCAGGCGCCGACCCTTGCCCAAGGCTTCCGAAAGTTGCGCAGGATCCAGTCAGAATTCCCGCAACGCGACTGAATGCTCCCAATTTTCCCATCGACATCGTAATAAGCGGAATGTCCAGTTTCTCAAAAGCCCTGGCAGAGGCAAGCATCAGGTTCAAAACGTCCTGAATCGACTTGGGCATCACGGCAAGCTTGGCAATGTCAGCACCGCAGTCCTGCATTTCATCTAAAAGTGCAATCATTCTTTCAACAGTCGGAGTCTTGTCAAAACTGTGGCTGCTGACAATCGTCCTGACGCCATGACTTTTTGCAGCCTCAAGCAGGCTTTGAACCAACATTTTCCCCTTTGACAGCTCAATGTCGCAGGCATCGCATTCTCCTTCCAAGAGAAAACTGCTGACCGTTTCAGCATATTCCTCGTCTGTTCCCTCAAATTTGCCACCGTCTTCCTTTGTTCTGATCGTAAAAATAAACGGCATGTCTCCCAGCTCATTCCTAAGTTGTCTTGAAACCTTTACAATCTCGGAAACAGCATGGCGCTTTTCAAACAAGTCAACCCGCCATTCCGCCAGATCGCAGATTTCGCAATTAAGCTCCTTAGCCTGGGCGATAATTTCCTCTTCAGTCGCGCCGGTAATCGGCACGATGATTTTTGGATCCCCGTCACCGAGTTCAATGCTTCTCAATCTAACCGTTTTCACATTTTCACCTCATCAAAAACCTGTTTTCTTACATATTCAATCGGCATCTTCTGACCGCACCACAATTCAAAAGCGGCCGCCCCCTGATTCAAAACCATCCCCAGACCGTTAATCACGTGCCTGACGTTCGCTTTTTCTGCAACCTTCATCAGCTTGGTAGTCCTCGGTGCGTACACGATATCACATACCGCCATGTCTTCATGAAACCATGCGGGATCCTCAACAAGACTCATTTCTTCCAGCGGAGCCATCCCGACGCTTGTCGCATCGCAATAAACATCCGCATTTTCCAGCGACTGCCTGAAATCATCCTTATCGTTCAGGTCATGCATCGTTACTTTGCAATCGGTTTTTCGATTGATTTTTCCGGCCAGTTTTTCAGCATTTTCAAACCGGGCGTTTTTGCGATTGAAAAATGCAATTTCAGAAAAACCGTCCAGTGCGGCCTGCGTTGCAATTGCAGTTCCTGCTCCGCCTGCACCGGCCAAAACGAGCCGTTTGTTCTTAACTTCGATTCCTTCATCAGTCAGAGACTGGACGAACCCGGTTCCGTCCGTATTATGCCCCGTCAGGACACCATCATCGTTGACGATTGTATTGACTGCCTGGATGATCTCGGCAGCCGGCGACAACTTGTCCATGTACTGAACGACCGCCTTTTTATTTGGCATTGAAACGTTTGCACCGCGCATCTTGAGCACCCTGATCGCATCAACTGCGCCTTTGATTGTATCAGTGTCAACGTCAAAACTCAAATATGCATAATTGATTCCAAGCTTGTCAAATGCAGCGTTGTGCATTGCCGGTGAGATCGAATGGCGGCAGGGACTTGCCAGAAGTCCCAGAAGCACTGTATTTGCATCAATCATATGTGACATTCAAACACCTCCGAAGTATTTTGAAAATCTTTCACTTCCATGACGTCTTTTCATGATTTTCAATATTTTGTCTAATAATCCATAATAATTAAATTAAACCACCATTAGAATGATTAGTCAAATTGAAGAAAAACGTGCTTTCAATCCAAAAATGCCTCCGGTTCCGGCAATATTAATGAAAAAACACGCATCAGTTATGTTACAATCGATGTATATCAAGGTTTTTGGGGGGAGCTTTTATGGACGAACAAAAAAAAAGAGAGAGGATCATGCAAGTTGCAACAGATCTTTTTCAGGAAAAGGGTCCGAGGTTTACAATGGACGAACTTGCATCAGCTCTTAAAATGAGCAAGAAAACGTTGTATGTTTATTTTACTGACAAGGAAGATCTTTTCTTCCATGCGGTTGATCATATTTTCGACAGCATTACCGATGCCAAATCAAAAATCATTGCCGATGAAACGATTGAACTCAGGGAAAGAATCATCGAAACACTGCAGGTTCTGCCAAGACAGTACAGACACGTCGACTTCAGGCAGATGTACATGCTGAAGGACAAGTATCCGAGGGTTTACGAACATCTTTCCAAACGCCTGGAATCAAACTGGGAAACAACGATCGCCCTTCTTGAAGAAGGACAAAGAGCACACGTCCTGCGCGATTTTTCAATTCCCGTTTTCAAAACGATTTATGAAGCAACGCTTGAACATTTTTTTGAACGGGACGTTTTAAAGGCTAATCACATCTCATATCCCGATGCTCTGAGGGAAGTCGTCGAGATTATCATGAATGGAATTTCTGAATGAATAGAAGGCCGGCAGCTTGGTTATCTGCCGGCTTTTTTGATTAAAACACCTGTTTTGCATCCCGTTTTTTTTGAGCTTTAACTTGGAATTCTTTGTGTTATAATGAGCAAAACATCTATTTTTCGAACGGAGGAATTCTCTATGCCAAAAATTTCAAAAGACAACGTCAATCTTCAAAAAACAGGACGCGTTGTCGAATACGCCTTCAATAAGACCTATGACGTCACCAAAGACGCCAATTTTCTCTCACGCTTTGAAAATGCAGACGTTTATGGCGACTTTGTCGACGAAACTCTTGCAAGCGCAATCATGGTCAACAGATACCCCCTCATGGTTTACGGAAAAAAACTTTCAATGGGTGGTGTAGGCTATGTCGCAAGCTTGCCGGAATATCGCGGGAATGGCGGAATTTCACGTTTGATGAAAGAGCTTCTTGCCGATCTTCACGGACAGGGAACTGCAGTTTCAAACCTTGCCCCGTTCTCTGAGAGATTCTATCGTCATTTCGGATATGAAAATACTATCAGCCAAAAAAAATACGACATAACTCCAGCTGCCTTTTCGAATCTGATCAGGGAAAAAGGCGGTTCGATAACCCGCGGAACTTTTGACGATGAAAAAATAAGTGCTGAAGTCATCAGTCTTCACGATGCCGTTTTAAAAGAAAACGAGCGCAATACCATCATTCGCGAAAAATGGTGGTGGAACCGACTTGATGCTTATTATGCAAACAGGAACATTGCTGTCTGCCATGAAGATGGAAAAGCCACGGGCTATCTGATTTACCGCATAAGCGGTTTGGACTTCATCATTGACGAATTCGTCCATGAAACGCCCGTCTCGTTTAGAAGACTTTTAAATTTTGCCGGATCTCACAACGGACAATGCGCTTCGTTCTCCTATGCTGCACCTGTTCACGAAAATATCGAAGAAGCGTTTACGGAGCATGAAGGAATTACGGTTACGCTTGTCCCCTACATGATGAGCCGGATCATTGACGTCAAAAAACTCCTGGATTGCATGCCGATTGCCGAAAATATTGTTCTCGGAATCCAGGAAGACGCCCTTTGCCCATGGAATGTCGGCAACTGGGTCAGGGATTCTGCGGAAGGCTGGCACAAAACCGACAGTGAGCCGGACATTTCGGGTCCGATAACATCTTTTGCACAGCTTCTGCTGGGTGAGTCCCCGCTTGAAAGTCTTATCTCCTCGGGCAAGCTTTCAGGGAAGAGAATCAACGGTTTTGAAAAACTGAACGGAAAAGTTTCATTTTACGATTATTTCTAAAACCAGGAATGTCTGAAAAGGCCTTGGCGTTAAGCATTAACGCAAGGTCTTTTTTTATAAGTCTGCAACTCATTGAAAACTAACTGAATTTTTTTATTAATTTTTAAAAATTGGGTAGCGTTTTCAAAGGGATGATGTTATACTAAGCATGTTGATTGGTATAGACCAATGTTAACAGAGTGGCCCACTCATTTATCGTTATGTCACTTGGCCTTTATACAAAGGGGTTGAAACTTTATGCAAAAATTCGTTAATTTCATGGAAAAGCACTTTATTCCAGTCGCAGCCAAAGTCGGCAACCAAAGACATCTGATTGCAATCCGTGATTCGTTCATGGTTACAATGCCGCTGATGATTCTCGGTGCCTTGGCAGTCATGATCAACAACCTTCCGATTCCGGGCTTCCAGAAGCTTATGAATTCAATTTTCGGAGGTACTGCCTGGCAAGGTTTCGGTGCTGCCGTCTGGAACGGAACTTTCGGTGTCCTGTCTGTTTTCATCGCCTTCCTTGTTGCATATAACCTTGGAAAACGCTATGAAAAGGATGCCGTTGCCACCGGTGTCGTTTCGCTTGCATCATTCTTTACATTGGGTGCCGCAACAAGCGGCATGAACTCTTCCGGACTTTTCGTTGCCTTGATCACAGGCATCGTTTCGGCAGAAATTCTCAAGCGTTTGTTTGATAATCCTAAACTGGTCATCAAGATGCCTGACGGTGTTCCGCCGGCAGTTGCCAAGGCCTTTGCTGCACTGCTTCCAGCCATGATCACAATCTCAATCTTCGGTCTGGCTGCAGCCATCATCACTGCATTTGGCGTAAAAGACCTGTTCGCTTCATTCTACACATTGGTTCAAAAACCGTTCATGGGACTGGCAAACTCATATGGTTCTGCACTTTTAATCGCATTCATCACGCCATTCCTCTGGTTCTTCGGACTTCACGGTGCCAACATGATCGATCCGTTCATGCAGACGATCAACGCACCGGCAATTGAAGCAAATGTCAAGGCAATCGAAGCGGGTCACAAGGCTCCTTATATCGTCAACAAGCCTTTCATTGATTCATTCGTCAACATGGGCGGTACCGGCGTTACGATCGGTCTTATCATCGCAATCTATCTGTTCGGCAGAAAAAACAAGCCTTATATGGTCGTGACTAATCTCGCAGCCGCACCCGGCATTTTCAATATCAACGAACCTTTGATGTTCGGTCTGCCGCTCGTCTTGAATCCGATGACGTTCATTCCGTTCATCCTGGCACCGATGGTCTGCGTCTCAATTGCGTACTTTGCGACAAAATTCGGACTCGTTCCGCCATGCACGGTTATGCCGCCTTGGGTAACTCCACCAATCATCGGCGGCATCCTGGCAACAAAGAGCATTGCAGGCGGGATTCTGGCAGCAGTCAATATCGTTGTCTCCGTTCTTATCTATGCGCCTTTCGTAATCATGGCAACTATCCAGGAACAGAAGAAAGCTGAAGTATAACTTAACTCAAAAACGAAACGGGTGTGATTATCAGTGAAACGTGAAATCGGAATTTCCATCTATCCGGACCACAGCGATCCTGAAAAAGATGAGAAATATTTGAAAAAAGCTGCTTCTTTAGGCTTTTCAAGACTTTTTATGAGCATGCTTGAAGTCAGCGATGGAAAAAAGGCAGTTGAAGCAAAATTCAAGAAGATCATTTCGATTGCTTCCAATCTTGGATTCGAAACCATTCTGGATATTTCTCCTGCAGTCTTCAACGAACTTGAAATATCCTATGACGATCTGAGCTTTTTTAAAGAACTGGGTGCAGACGGAATCAGACTTGATGAAGGCTTTGATGGCAATAAGGAAGCTCTTTTATCCTATAATCCCTACAACCTTGCCATCGAACTCAACATGAGCAACGACGTCAAATACCTTGATAATATTCTGTCATACGAAGCAAACGAACCCTACATTTACGGATGTCATAACTTCTATCCGCAAAGAGGATCCGGGCTGCCCTATGAATTCTTCGTAAAATGCAGCAAGCGTTTCAAGAAAGCCGGCATCAGAACAGCTGCCTTCATTACGAGCCAGCAGGCTTCAGGCGGACCGTGGGACGTTAACGACGGGCTTCCGACGCTTGAAATGCATCGTGATCTGCCAATCGAAGTTCAGGCAAAACATCTTTTTGCCACCAATCTGATTGATACCGTCATCATCGGAAACGCCTATGCTTCAGATGATGAACTCAAGGCAGTTTCAAGCATTGATCCGTATCGTCTGACATATTCGATCGATTACCTGGAAAAAGCTTCACCGCTTGAAAGGGAAATCTGTCAGGACAACATGCATATGCGCCGCGGAGACATTACCGACCTGACTGCACGCTCAACTCAGGTCAGAGTCAAATATCATGACTGCAGTAATCCGCCGCATGATAACGATTGCGAATTTCTGCGAGGAGACGTCGTCATCGGAAACGACGATTTTGGGAAATACAAGAACGAACTTCAAGTCGTGCTTAAACCGCACCGTGATCCCCGCAAGAATCTGGTTGGAAGGATTCGGCCTGAAGAACTTCCGCTGCTCGAATTCCTGACACCATGGAAGAAATTCTGGCTCAGCGATAATCAGTAAATCACGCCAAAGAACCTCTCATCTGATTGATGAGAGGTTCTTTTGGTCATAAAAAAGACGCTGCGCCTTGAACTTACGCAGCGTTTGTCTTCATTATTATCGATTAGCCTTAAATTTCGGAGGCAAAATCAAGTTTAATGTTGTTGGTTAAAACATCCGTATAACTGTATGATACGCGCTCAACCGAATTGTTTCCGCCATCATCGAGTTCAACGATGAAAATTGCCGGAAATGTTTCCTTCAGGACACCGTGGCACTTGTTTACCTTTTTACGCCCGATATGAGACGTAACCGTCAGACTGGCACCAATACAACCATCAAGTTTATTCTTAATATCAGCTAATCTATTTGGCATGACTTCACCCTCCCGTGAAACAATTATAACATAGTTTCACAAGAAAAGCAATATTATACCACATTGCCAAAACGACTTCAATAAATTATTTCTAATTTTAATTTAGTTTCTCTGCAACCAAATTGTCAGCAAGACGCACCATCTGTGAAATGCTCAGTCGTTCAGCCCGTACAGACTTTTCCATCCCTGCATTTTCAAGTGCACGTTCAATCTTTTCCCTTGTCGCAGGATCCTTGCCATACAATCCCTGCAGATTGTTCCACAGACTCTTTCTTCGATGAAGAAAAATTCCCCTGACCATTTTCTTGAAAAACGGTTCGTCAACGGGAACGTCCGGTTTTTCATCCTTACGATTCAAGGCAATGATTGCCGAATCGACCTTCGGCTGCGGCATGAACACCGTCTTGGGCACAATGAATGCAATTTTGGCATCCATTTCGTACTGAACGGCGACAGAAAGAGAACCATAGTCCTTCGTTCCCGGCCCGGCCGCCAGGCGATCGGCAACTTCCTTTTGCATCATGACGACGATTGTTTCGAAATCAACGTCAACCTCAAGCAGATGCATGACGATCGGCGTCGTTATATAATACGGCAAATTGGCAACCAGCTTGATCTTGTGCCTGCCGTCAAAATTTTCGGCAATCAGTTCCTTCAAATCTGCCTTTAAAACGTCCTGTTCCACAATCTTGACGTTATCGTAAGGCGAAAGCGTTTCAGAAAGAACGGGAATCAGCCGCGAGTCAATTTCCAGAGCCATCACTTGATGTGCACTTTTGGCAAGCTGTTCCGTCAGCGCCCCGATTCCCGGGCCGATTTCGATCACGTCATCTTCTTCGCTGACTTCTGCCGCAGCGACTATCTTTTTCAGAATATTCAGGTCGGTCAAAAAGTTTTGTCCGAGACTCTTCTTAAAGGTCAGTCCATATGTCTCCATAATGGCGCGCGTCCTTGCCTTCGAAGCTATTTCAGGTAATTCGTTGCTCATTTCACTTCTCCTCTTCAAGGTGTTTCAATGCTTCTTCAAATTCTTCCTGGGTAATCTGAAAAAGATTCAGTCGTTTTTGCAGCTGCTTTCCGTTTACGTACCCGATTCTCAGATATTCGCATAATTGTCTTCTGCGCTCCTTGGCTCCTGCCCCGTCGATCAAACCTGCCGAAAACAGATCCGATCTTGTAATCGTCTCTTCAGCATCAGGTTCTTCGGTATAAAGATTGCGCAATGCTTCTCGAATCGCTTCCGGAGAGGCGTGTTCGACCCCAAGGCTTCCTTTATGGTCGGGCACTGCGTCGCGCCTGTTTAAAAACGCGTGTTTCACTCCCGGAACTGCTTCTTGAATAATTTTTCTGATTTTTTCGCCTGAAAAATCCGGATCGGTAAACACGATTACGCCGCGTTTTTCCTGCAATTCTTCAATTTGCTCCAGCGTTTCGTCGCTGATTGCGGATCCTCTTGTTTCAAGCGTGTCCGCGTTTACCGCCATGTTGATTCTTTTCGTATCGTCCTTTCCTTCAACGACGATAACTTCTCTGATTTTCATTTTATCCATTGATTCTCAAGACCCTCTTCGTATTCTCATAAGTTTTTTCGGCCAGATCTTCTGCCGAAATTCTCAACTCTTTGGCAATGAACTCAAGCGTATAACGCGTCATCAAGGGCTCATTCATCTTCCCGCGAAACGGCATCGGAGTCAGATACGGCGCATCGGTTTCAACCAGCATTCTGTCAAGCGGCGTGCGTTTGATTGCTTCTCTGACTTCTGATGCGTTCCCAAAAGTGCATACCCCGCTGTAGGAAAGCATGAAGCCCAAATCGAGAAATTTCTCCGCCCAATCCGCATCACCGTTAAAACTGTGCATTATTCCACCGTTTATGGCCGCATCAGTCTCCTTTAAAATCTCATAACAGTCTTCAATTGAGTCACGATTGTGGATCGATATCGGCAAATGCAGAGACTGCGCCAATTCAATCTGGCGGTTCAAAGCTTCAAACTGAACTTCCCTTGGCGTGTCGCAATGATAGTCAAGACCGATTTCTCCTACGGCAACCATTTTAGGGTGACTTAAATATTGCTTCATCGAAAGTTCATAATCATGATCGTAAAGCTGCGCATTTTCCGGATGACAGCCGACTGCGCCATAGACTTCAGGAAATTCGTCCAGCAGTTCCATTAACTTGTCAGCACTTTCTTCATTATATGCCAATACAAGCATCCTGTTCACGTCAAGCGCTTTTGCACGCAACACGACATCCGGCAAATCATTTGCAAATTCTCTTGAATTAATATGCGTATGCGAAT
>NZ_DAIUCE010000023.1:0-21340 GCF_036846325.1 Ligilactobacillus sp.
TCAAAGGCTGTTGGAGAACTTTGTAGACGAAGCTGATCGCATCCTTGTAGTTCGTGTACGTGAAGATGTAGCGTACTGTATTTGCCAGAAGAAGAGGAACGGCACCCGGGATGATGGCGATGAATGAATCTGCAATCATCGGAGGAACGGACTTTGGCATCTTGATCGTAATATTTGCTGCACAGATCCTGCAGTAGATTTCAGTTGTAATAATGGCTGTGATGATGCCGACGAAAATGCCTTTTGCACCGAGAGAATCAAGTGGAATCATCGTTCCCTGCTTCATTGACTGGAACGGAACGAGCATCAGGAAGCTGGAAAGACCGATTGCACCGGCAAACAGTCCCTTCTGTTCATAGCGCGTTGCCAATTGGTAGCTGATACCGAAGACGACGAACAAGGCCGAAATCGACATCGTTGCGTTGCCGATCGGTCCGAAGAAATTATTCAAGAAGTCGTTGACGCCTTGCGGGAGCATTTTGGCAAAGCCAAATGTCGTCGGCAGGTTCTGGATGATGATCATGATAGAAGCAAACATCGTTGCGGGGAATGCCACCATGAAGCCGTCACGAAGGCTGAGCAGGTAGCGGTTGTTGCCGATTCTCTGGGAGATCGGCATCATTTTTTCCTGAAATTTGTTTAAAAAGTCTTTCATTTGATGAAACCTTCCTGTCTTTTTTGTTTTAGCAAACGTTTACAATGTTATTATATCTGTTTAGTTAACGTTTACACAAGTGTTTAACAAAATTTTTTTAAGGGAAATATTTTGAATGACAAATGTCACACGATTGCATGATGACGGGGCCCCTGGCACGAAAGGAAGGGAGTGAGGGCAAATGCTCAATTGATGGCAAAAACGAAAGGTTTATAATAAGGGTAAGCGTTTTATAATGGGAGAGGGTGTACAACACATGAAGAACTTTTCCTTCAGATGGGAGGATGCGGTACCGGCAGTCATGACCGTCATCATAATCTGGCTATGCTATCTGTTCATGCCGCCTACCAGGCCGGTTGTCAGAATCGGAGCCACGTACATGACAATGAACAACACCTTCTATACGGTGATCAACGATGAAATCAGGAAGAAGGCAGATGACAGAGGCGCCGTGCTGAAGACGCTCAATCCGGTGCTCAGCGTGAAGAACCAGTGCCGGCAGATTGAAACGTTCATCAGGGAGGACTTTGATGTCATCATCATCAATCCCGTCAGCGGAACCAGCAGAAGGCTGAACGAGGCACTCGGCAGGGCGAAGAGACATGGAATCAAGATTGTCGTGGTCGACAGTCAGATGAAGAATTCGAAGAATGTCGACTGCACGGTGGTTTCCGACAACTACAATGCCGGTGTCCTGTGCGCAAGGAACATGATGAAGACGATGCCGGAAGCTGACATCTTGCTCTTGCGGCACTGGAATGCAATGTCCGTCAAGGAAAGATACCGTGGATTTTCGGACACCATCAAGGACAGACGCAATTATCGGATTGTGAAGAGAGTGGAAACGCTGGGACAAACTGAAGTTTCGATGCCGGAAGTCCGTAAGACGGTGAAGGACGGAACAAACTTCAATGTCGTCATGGCGCTTGATGACCAGAGCGCAGTCGGAGCCCTTGCGGCACTTGATTCATGCAATGTGAGAAGACCTGTCCGCGTATACGGAATTGACGGATCGACCAGCATGAAGAAACTGCTCAAGGCAAAGGGCGATGCATGGGCCACGGTCGCCCAGTCACCGATAAGGCTGGGCGAAGAGGCGGCAGACGTAAGCTTCCGTGTCGCGCGTGACATGAAGGTTCCGAAGAGAATCGTCATTCCGGTGCATATGATCACCAGGGAAAACGTGGACAGATACAATGTTGAGGGGTGGCAGTGATGAACAAGAAGCGAAATGCCGATTATGCATACAGGGTCCTTGTCTGGATAACGTTTCTTGGCATCATGTTCTATTCATCCACCTACATGTTCGCCACAAAGTACATTGTCGAGAAAGGTCTGAGCTACTACCTGCTGGACAAGGCCGGTGTGGTTCCGTCTTCTCCTGTCAGGCTGTTCTTCGCATCGACGGTCACGTTTGCCGTCCTGACCTTCATAATCTGCTTCAGACGTCGAATCGGGGACATTGAGGGAAGCTATGCATGGATAGTGGCCGAGCTGGCTGTCATGGTACTCCTTTTTCTTGAGACGCGTGCTTCATACAACGGGATGATTCTTCTGACGTTTGCCGACGTCTTCTTCTCAATCACGGATGTCTATTCGCTGAAGCGTAAGATGTACTGGATTCTGTTCACGTTCTTCGGCTGCATCTGCCTGGTGCTTCCGAACTACAACCTGACATCGATGCTCTTCCACCTTCCCTCAATCAGTGTTTACATCAGCTTTCTGCCCGATGCCGTCAGATTCAGGCTGAACCTTTTGAAGAACGTAATTGACGTGTTGAGCCTCTCTGCATTTGTAATCACTCTTCTGACCTACATTATCTATTCGATAAACGAGAAGCGGAACATTGAAGAGGAGCTGAGAATGGCCGACAAGGCAAATGCAGACCTGAAGAGCTACGTTGTTCTGGCCGAGGAGAATGCCGAGATCAGGGAGCGAAAGAGAATCTCACGTGAGATTCACGATACGCTTGGTCACGCTCTGACGGGAATATCTGCCGGCATCGATGCCGTCATGGTCCTGATTGACATCGACAGGGACGGTGCAAAGAAGCAGCTTGAAAACATCTCCAGAGTCGTCAGGGAGGGAATAGTCGACGTCAGGAACTCCCTGAACAAGATGAGGCCGGAAGCCTTGAAGGAGGGAACGCTCAAGGGCTCTCTTGACAGGATGATAGAAAACTACGTCGCCGTTTCAGGCATCAAGGTGAAACTTGACTATCAGTGGAGGGATGCGTACTTCGAAAAGACGACGGAAGACGTCATCTTCAGAATCATCGAGGAGTCGGTAACGAACTCACTGCGGCACGGACATGCGGAGAACATCTCGATTGTCATGAGTCAGGACGACCGTGAATACTTCATAACAATCCAAGATGACGGAACCGGAGCCGATGACATCAAGTACGGATTCGGCTTGACACAGATGAAGGAACGCGTTGCCATAATCGGAGGAAAGGTCAGCTTTGACGGCAGTAATGGATTCAAGACGTCAATAAGCTTCAGAAAGGCGGGACAACATGGTTAAGGTACTTATCGCAGACGACCAGGAACTTATCAGACAGTCGCTTGGCATAGTTCTCGGAAATGATCCGGACATTGAAATCACGGATTCCGTCGGGGACGGAACAGAGGTTTTGAAGAGCATCGAGCAGAAGGTTCCAGACGTCATTTTAATGGACATCAGGATGCCGAAGATGGATGGTACGGTCTGCACAAAGGAAGTAAAGAAAAGATATCCCGAAGTGAAGATCATCATACTGACGACGTTTGATGACGATGACTTCATCTACAGCGCACTGAAATACGGGGCTTCGGGCTATATTCTGAAGGGAATCTCGATGAATGAGCTGAAGAAGTCAATCATGACCGTCTACAGGGGCGGATCGATGATCAATCCGGACATCGCAACGAAGGTCGTCCGTCTGTTTTCGCAGATGGCGCAGTCAGACTTCTCCATTCAGGTTGACGAAAAGGGATCGGATGAACTGACGAATTCAGAGAAGATCATCATTCAGTGCGTGGGGCAGGGGTTGTCCAACAGGGAAATCGCAGGCAAGCTGTATCTTTCCGAGGGGACGGTCAGAAACAACCTGTCCCGCATCCTGTCCAAGCTGGGGTTGCGCGACCGGACCCAGCTGGCAATCTGGGCTGTCCAGACCGGAATCCTGTTGAAGAACTTTGGTGATTACCGATGAAGAATAAAAGGACGGCACTTGTCATTTTCGGGATGATGCTTGCCCTTGTACTGGCCTTTGGTATATTCTCTGCATTTCACAGGGAAAGGACCCTGACGGTCGGCATCTATGTCGACAGCAGCTGGGGCGTGCCGAACAGCGGGGGCACCAGGGTCATTGACCAGGCAATAAGAAGATTTGAGAAAAGCAATCCCGGTGTGAGAATCAGATACGAAAACGGTATCAATAAAGACGACTACATGGACTGGCTGTCAGAAAAAATTGTCTCAAGCAAGGCCCCGGACGTCTTCATCGTTCCGTACAACCAGTTCAACCTGCTGAGTTCAGTCGGTGCCATGACAGACCTTGACCGGTACATGAGAAGAGACGGAATTGCCGGCAGCATGTTCTACAGAGGAACCCTTATGGCCGGCCGATACACCGGCAGGCAGTATGCGCTGCCATACGAGACGAATCCGATGATGATGTGCGTGAACACCGATCTGTTGAAGAAAAACGGCATCAGCATGCCGAAGAACTCCTGGACGCTTGATGACCTCTATGACATCTGCCGCAAAATAACAAGGGATACGAACGGTGACGGAACAGTCGACCAGTTCGGGATTGCCGGCTATACCTGGCAGGATGCTGCATCAGCCTGTGGCGCAAGGCTCTTCAATTCGGACGGAACAGGCGCTGACTTCAACAGTGCCCGTGTCAGGAAGGCTCTGACGATGATGGAGAAGCTGAATGCCCTGACGGGAAACGCCCATCCGAACTCCGATGACTTTGACAAGGGGAAGGTGGCCTTCCTTCCAATGACCCTGGCGCAGTACCGCACATATAAGTCGTATCCGTATCATGTGGCCAGGTACTCTTCTTTTTCCTGGACATGCATCAAGATGCCGGCGGAAAGCCCGACCATAGCCGGAACCAATTCCGAGACTTCACTCTTTGCCGTTTCCTCTCAGAGCACGCAGAAGGGGCTGGCCTGGAAGTTCATCAGAATGCTCTGCTGCAGTGAAGAGTTTCAGCAGTACATGTGCGCCAATTCGCAAGGGGCTTCGGTCCTTGAAAAATGCAGTTCAGGCTATGACAGTGCCCTGTCTTCCAATGGGCTGAAACGGATACTGAACAGCATGAACTGTCCGCCGCACTTCAGGAAGTACAACACGGCAATGGACCAGGCTGACTATCTGATCAGCCGGGCACTGGACAACAGGGACGCTGACGTTGAAATAGGACAGATTCAGGAAAGAATTGAAAATACTCTGCAGGGAAGATAAGGTACTCCGGATGACAAATGTCATTTGCGGGGTGCCTTTTATCATGGCCTGAAAGTGACAAATTGCACTGTGTAAGCGCTTGAATCAGCATTATCATGTAGATGTAGATAAAGAAAAGGAGGGCATCGGAATGAAACACTTGATTCTTGTAAGTCACGGCTCATTTGCAGCCGGCCTGAAGACGTCACTTTCCATGTTTGCCAGGGACAGAATCGGTCAGGTGACAGCAGTGGGTCTTGCGGACGGCATGTCCGTCGATGACCTGGCCGCTGAATTCTCACGGCAGCTTGACGAGGAGATTCCGGAGGATGCGGAACTCGTCGTTCTGGCAGACATTGTCGGCGGAAGCCCGCTTACAACAGTCTGCCGGGTACTTGGTGAAAGGGGCCGGCTTGATCAGGCAGTGGTTCTTGGTGGAATGAATCTTCCCATGGCTCTGAATGCACTTGTCATGATGGACGTTCTGCCCAGCGAAGACCTGGTCTCAACCGTTCTCAACGAATCCGTCAGTGCCGTCCGGGAGTTCAGTGTAAGCAGCGATGACGATGATGATGACGACGACATTTAAGATTAAGGAGTGATATCAATGTCAGTAACATTTGTAAGAATTGATGACCGCATGATTCACGGTCAGACAGTAACACGCTGGGCCAAGGAGTATCCGTGCGACGGCATTGTCGCCGTCAATGACGCGGCGGCAAGCAATAAGGTCTTGAAGCAGGCCTACAAGTCCGCGACGGGAGACAAGAAGACATTCGTCTGGACAATGGAGGCCTGGCAGAAGAAGTGCCAGAAGGTGCTGGATTCTGACAGCCGCTATTTCCTGATTACGAAGAATCCGCTTGACATGAAGAAGATTCTGGTTGACCAGAAGTTCGTTCCGGGGGATGTCAGGGAAATCATCGTCGGTCCGTGCAATGACCGCCCGGGTGCTGTAAAACTTGGGAACAATCAGTCAATTACCCAGGAAGAAGCGGAGGCATTGGAGGAAATTCAAAAAGCAGGCTACAAGGTCAAGTTCCAGCTTTTACCGGATGTATCAATTGGATACTGGGATGATTTCAAGGATAAGTTCGGATTTTAGATTCAGTTATGAAAAGGGGTAAGTAATATGACAATAAGTTGGGTTCAGGCAGCCATTCTCGGGCTGTTCGCATGTCTGTCATCGATGCCCGGCATGGGTGGCACGTCAATCGGTAACTATACGCTCGGACGTCCGCTTGTCGGCGGGCTGGTCTGCGGGCTTGTCCTGGGAGATCTCAAGACCGGCATCATGTGCGGCGTTGCCATGCAGCTGGTCTACATCGCCCTGGTAACACCGGGCGGCACGGTTTCAGCCGATGTCCGTGCAGTTTCATACATCGGCATCCCGCTGGCAATGGTTGCCGTTCATTCTCAGGGCCTTTCGGCAACGTCAGCAGGTGCCGCTGACCTTGCAAAGTCAATGGGAACCCTGGTTGGCACTGTCGGCACGGTTCTCTTCTACGGTACGGCGACACTCAACCTCATCTGGCAGCACATGGGCTGGAAGGCAGTTGAGGAAGGCAAATTCCACAAGCTCTATGCAGTTGACTGGGGCTGGCCATGGCTCTCACACCTGATCTGTTCCTTCCTTCCGACACTTATCATGTGCAAGCTCGGAGCAAGTGCCGTTACTGCTCTGAAGACGGCTCTTCCAATGGATGGCATTCCAATGATGACACTGTTTACAGTTGGTTCTCTTCTTCCATGCGTAGGTATTGCAATCTTACTCAAGCAACTTGTAAGCAATGTCCTTGATTTTGTGCCGTTCATGGTCGGTTTCACGCTGGCTGCATCACTGCACCTTAACCTTGTTTCATGCGCTGTCGTTTCACTGATTTTCGCCCTTCTGTTCTATGAACTGGACATGGCAAAAATTGCCCGCAGCGCAGCGCCTGCAAATGGAGCAGACGTCGATGATGACGATGATGAGGAGGATATCTGAAATGGAAGAAAAAACCAGAAAAATCAGCAAAAAGACGTTAACGAAGTCTTTTCACCATTGGTATTATGGCAATCTGACCTGCTTCTCACAGGAACACATGCAGACATTCGGCTATCTGACATCAATGCTGCCGATTGTCGAGGAACTGTATGACAAAAAGGAAGACCAGGAGAAGGCAATGCACACCTACACGGCCTTCTTCAATACCGAACCTCAGCTTGGTTCACTTATCGTCGGGATTACGGCCGGCCTTGAAGAGGCACGTGCCAACAACGCCGAGGGTGTTGATGAGGAAACAATCAACGGTCTTCGTGCCGGTTTGATGGGGCCTGTTGCCGGCATCGGTGACTCGCTTGTCGTCGGCACCCTGATCCCTGTCATCCTGGGCATTGCGCTCGGACTTTCAAACGGCGGATCTCCACTTGGCGCCATCTTCTACATCGTCGTGTGGAACCTTCTGGCCTACTTTGGAATGCGCTTTGCCTACTTCAAGGGATATGAGCTCGGTGACAAGGCCGTTGAGTTTCTGGTAGGAGCCCAGGGTCAGGCCATCAGAAAGGCCATTTCCATCGTCGGTGGCATGGTTATCGGTGGTGTTGCTGCAACATGGGTTTCAATCACAACTGCATTCAAGCTCAGAAATGCCTCGGGCAAGGTCTACCTTGATCTTCAGAATCAGCTGAACAACGTCTATCCTGGTCTTTTGACAGTTGTCTTCATCATCTTCTGCTGGTGGCTTATGGCAAAGAAGAACATGTCACCAATCAAGGTCATGCTTTTGCTTGTTGTAATTGCCTTTGTCGGCGTTCTTGCCGGTTTCTTCAATCCGGGATTGAGCTATTAGAGAGGAGAATGTCAAATGACAAGAAAAGAGCTTGAACAGGGATACAGGGGAGAAATTGAATATCAGAAGCATATGCTTGAGAATCTCGGCCGCTGGATGAATCTCTGGTTCATGGTGGCCGGAATCGGGATTGTACTGATTTACTCGCTGAGGTCCCGGATGTTCTTTCTTGTCTGCGGCATAATTCTTGTTTCGGTCGGTGTCCTGGGAATGCTGATCTTTGGATGTGGTATTTATCACGGGCGAAGGAACCTGCAGCTCGTGGTGAATGACTTCGAGTACAGGATGAGGACATTCGAAAAGAAAAAATAGCATAAGAAAAAAGAAGGTCTTCAATGCCAGACCTTCTTTTTTATGCATGTAAGCGCGTTCACTTCAAAATCAAACGCTTTTTTAATTTTTTTATTGATTTTTAATCCAAAGGATGATAAAGTTAAGAACATCAAATACGAAACGAGGCAAGAAGACATGAAAAACGTCATGCAGTTCCACAACGCAGCAGATATCATCATTATTCGCATTATTATTTAGGTGATGCGGATGATTTTGATATTGTCCGCATCGCCTGAGAAGCAGATGCGGACAGCATGACGGATGTCTTCCTGCGAAGGCGGCCGGCTGTTCGATTGAACGGCCGGCCGCCTTTTTTGAGTTCAAGGGGGTGGTTTTATGGAAAGCGACATCAGTGGCATTGAACCGGAAATTGAAGTGACTGACACATAGATTAATGAACATGAAGAGGGGTAGTTAATTATGGAAAATACGACAAACTTAGCAATGCCAGAGGAAAAACTGGAACGCGATCCGGTCAAGACGGTGATTCTGGCTTCGATGATGGGAACGGCAATTGAATTTTTCGATTTTTATGCATACGGGACAGCTTCGGCGGCATATTTTCCGTCCGTCTTCTTCCCGCAGACAACGCCATTATTGGCAACATTATTGAGTCTTTTGACGTTTGGCGTCGCGTTTGTCGCGCGTCCGTTCGGGTCGTTTCTGTTCGGACACTTCGGCGACAGACTGGGCAGAAAGAAAACACTGGTCGTTTCGCTGCTGGTAATGGGGGTTGCCACGGTCGCCATCGGATTCATTCCGGGGTATGGCAGCATCGGTGTGTGGGGCGCATTGCTGCTTTGCCTCTGTCGCTTTGTTCAGGGCATCGGTCTTGGCGGCGAATGGTCAGGCGCCGTTCTGGTCGCAACCGAAAACGCGCCGGAAGACAAGCGTGCCTTGTACGGTGCCTTTCCTGAAGTCGGCGCACCGATCGGATTCTTCCTTTGCAACGGATTGTTCTTTGTCTTGGAAAATGTTTTGACTCCAGCTCAAATGCAGAGCTTTGGCTGGCGCATCCCGTTTCTGGCATCTGCCGTGCTCGTCTTCATCGGTCTTTACGTTCGACGTCGCCTGCAGGAAACGCCGCTGTTCAAGCTGGCACAGGAACGCGACAACACGACGCGTTCACCGCTTCGTGAAGTGTTCAGGTCAAACTGGAGGGAAATCCTCAAGGGAACGTTCCTGATGGGTGCGACATACGCAATGTTCTTCACGCTGACGACATGGTCTCTGTCATATGCAACGACGGCGCTCGGATTCAGCCATTCTGAATTTCTTCTGCTGCTGATGGGTGCAATCGTTGAATTTGCGGTCCTGATCATGGCAACGTCGGTTCTTGCTGACAGGATCGGCAGAAAGAAGGTTCTGATGACGGCTTCCGTTTTGCTCGTGGTCTTTTCCCTGGTCTTTCCGTTCTTCCTTGAAGGAAGGCACAACATGACCGGAATGCTGCTGTTCCTTGGCGTGGGCTTTGTAATCATGGGAACCTTGTACGGACCGGTCGGTGCCGTCCTGCCCGAACTGTTCCCGACAAAGGTGCGCTATTCCGGGGCCGGCATCACGTACAACCTGGCAGCCGTTGTCGGTGCCGCCGTTGCGCCGACTATCACGACATGGCTGATCGCTCAGTACGGTTTGCATTCTGCCGGACTGTACATGTTTGCATTGGCGCTCGTTTCCGTTGTTGCATGGGCACTGACGCCGGAAACGAAGGACGTCGATTATACGAAATAGAAACAGGAAGGAGTCGGCCTGACCGGCTCCTTCTTATTTGAAAATAATTAGAAAATCAGCTATAATATCCCCTGTGTATTAAAAACATGATGGAGTTTTAACATAAATGTTAGGGAGTATTATGACTGAAAGAGCATTAAAAATCCTGTATTCGGCAGCCATTATCGCCATTTTCATGTCAAAGGCAGTGCTTCTTCTGGAAAATGCAGGGGATTTGTCTGCCTTTTATTTTTCCGGAGCACTGGATGCTTCAGGCATGCTGATGTTCGTCATCTTCGATGTTGCGCCGTTTGTCGCACTGCTTTGCATGGGGGTGGCAGCTTACCTTGATTCAAGGAAGACGGGTCAGTTGATTGTGCTGATTTGTCTGGTCTACTTCATGGTGCTTGCATGCGGACAGGTTTTCTTTGCGCTTGGCAACGTGGTTTCGACAAGTGCCGTTCAGGCAGATTTCAGGCTGACGAATACGGTGTTTGCGATACTGGCCTGCATCGTATTGATGCTGTTTCCTGCCGTAAAGGATTAGCTGGATGTTTTGATATAAGGAAGACCGGGATTCCCCAAAGCGGGTTCCCGGTCTTTTTTCAGTGCTCGGACACGACGGCGGGATGGCAAAGCAGGCTATTTTCGGAGAAATCCAGGATTCCGGTCTGCTTTCCCCGTCACGCCCATGAGTTTGAATTCCTGACAGATGTCTGGTCAAAGCAAAAACACGTATGATTACAGCCATGAATCATACGTGTTTTAAATTTAATATGGATTTTTTTCCGGCTTCCCGGGCGGCACCGGCACGCTTTCAGCATGACAATGTCTTTTTGCTATTTGTGAGAAACCTCAAGCACCTTGTCGTTGTGAGTGACAGTGTCTCCGCTCAGCTGGCCAAGGGATTCGATCCGCTTAGGCTGGGTGAAGAATGTCACGACAATGTCGCTGTAGCCCGCTTTTCTGATCAGGTCTCGGTCAAATTCAATCAGGAGCTGTCCTGCCTTGACCTTCTGACCATCCTGATAATGGGAAACAAAGCCTTCGCCTCTGAGGTTTACGGTGCCAAGACCAACGTGAATGACGGCTTCAAGTCCGTCGTCAGAAATGATGCCGAGCGTGTGCTTGGTCGAGAACGTGAATTTGACGGTGCCGTCAAACGGTGCATAGACGTGACCGTTTCGAGGCCTGATGGCAAATCCGGTGCCGGAAAGCGGCTGCCCATTCTCGTCCTTCACGTCACTGAGCTTTTCAAACGTTCCGTCTGCCGGAGCGAGCAGTTCGGTCGTGATCACCGTGTCTGATTCGGGAACTGCGGCAGTTTCATCTCCCGAGGCAAGCTTTGCCTGGAGTTCCTCGACGATTCTTGCATGTTCCTTTTCCGTGATCTTGACCTTGAAGAGGAAGATCAGAAGGGAAAGAACGGCAAGAGCCATCGGAAGGTAGAAGGCAAGAAGCTCGAAGGTATGAATGTTCTGCGGTGTCATGTCCTTGGCAGTTGCGCTGCCGGTCATGCCTGCGAGAAGTGCAATCGTGCCGACGATGCCGTTTGAAAATGCGCCTGAAATCTTGTCGAGCATCGGACGGACTGCAAGCGTGACCGCTTCGTTGCGGTTGCCGTTCTTCAGCTGTCCGTATTCAATCGAGTCAGTAAGGGAAAGAACCGTGACAAGCTGTGCGAAGGTGAAGTTGAACAGGACAAGACCGATGACGATCATCACAAGATTGCTGCGGCCGAAGATGAACAGCAGGTATGAAATGATCATTGAGATCTGGCCGACTGCAAACAGCGTCTTTCTTGGAATGAACTTGTTCAGAATCGGATAGAGCGGAGCCGTGAAGAATCCGACGACCGTGGCAATGACGCCGGCAATCCAGAATTCACCGGGCTTTCCCAGAACGAACTTGAACAGATAGAACAGAACACCGTTTGTTGCAACATAAGCTATGGAATACATCAGGTATGCCAAACTGATCCAGAGCATCTGGTCATTATGGATGATGCCCAGGAAAACGTCCTTGATGGTCGTTTTCTCATTGGCGGCTTCACGCAGGACGTTTGTTTTTTCAGTCGTGCCGGAAGCAACGGCCAATGCGGAAAGAACGGCAAGAACTGCGATGATGACGGCAAATGCCAGCCAGCCCTGCGGACCCTGTTCATGTTTGCCGGTTGCAAGGAAAGTGAAGAAAGTCGTTACCGGAACGACGATGATCGTCAGACCATTCCAGCCGATTGAGCCGGTGAATGAGCCGAATGACGTCAGCACGCCGCGTTCCTTGCTGTCTTCGCTGATGGCCGGAACCATGCCCCAATAGGCAACGTCGCAAAACGAATAGAAGACGTCAAGCGTGATGAAGATGACGACGAACAGAATCGCAAACAGGATCCAGTTTGTTTTGGCCAGCCCGAAGATGCCGGTGAAGATTACAACCAGGAGAATCGAACTGACGACGCTGCCGATGACCTGCCATGGCTTGAACTTGCCCCATTTTGTCTGGGTGTTGTCGACGATGTTGCCGATAACGGGATCAACCAGGACTTCGGCCAGACGGATGATCACGACAAGTCCGGTAATCAAACCGATCAGTTTGTTGGCAATGCTTTTTTCGACGCCGTCAAACATGCCGCTGGTCACGAAAACGATAAAGTAGGTGCTCAGTGCGCCATAAAAAGCGGAGTGACCCAGATTTCCAAGTGCGAATGCAATTCTTTCGCGCCATTTCCTTGATTTTTTCTGCGGTGCATTTTCCATTGTTAAATCCTCCTTAATTATCAGCGCGAAATCTTCAGAACCTTGACGCCGTATGGCTCAAGTTCAAGACTTCCGCTGTTCAGTTCCTCCTGCAAAAGGACGTCTTCTGCGTCACAGGAGAGTTCAACGTCTTGTTTTTCATGAGAAAAGTTGATGATGAAGCAGTAGTCTGCATCATCTGTCTGACGGACCCTGACGGAGACTTTCGACGAGTGCTTCTCAAGCGGAATCTCGAAATCAAGTCCGAGATCACGGCAAAGTCTTCCGTAGAAGTCGGCAAGGAATCCGTCATCTGTGCGGCAGCCGATGTACCAGGCATTGCCGTTTCTTGTCACGGCAGGCGTTCCCTTGTAGAAGAAGTCGCCGTAAGTGCCCTCCACTTCAGCTGATTCCGGTTCGATCAGATCGCAGTAATCTCTGACTTCGTAGGTCTTCCCGAACATTTCAAGGTTGTTCTTCTGTTCCGGATACAGCGTGTCGGTTTCAGTAACCTCAAGGCCGTAGATCTGACGCCATGTGTCCATTCCCTGACCGAGATACGTCAGGAAGTTCTCGTCAACGATGCCGTTGATGTACGTTCCGACAAGCGTTCCGCCGTCTTCCGTGAACTTCTTCAGCTTGCCGGCGAATTTCTCCGTCATCATGAAGTGCATCGGATCGATTACGAGACTGTACTTGCCGAGGTCATCATCCGTTGAGATGATGTCAACCGGGATGTCCATGTCCCAGAAGGCCTTGTAGTGGTGCTGGATCGTTTCCCAGTACTTCTTGCTCTGGTTGGAGTAGGCACGTGCATCATCCAGTGCCCACATGTTGTCGTAGTCGAAGACGATTGCGACTCGTGCTTCTGCGCATCGGGAATCCTTCGCATCCTTCAGCAGCTCAAGGTCTCTTCCAACCCGGCTGACATCCCTGAAGACCCGGGTTTTGCTGCTCATCTTGCTTGTGATGACAGCCCCGTGGAACATTTCGGATGCACCGCGCGACTGATGAAGCTGGAAGTACATGACGGAATCGGCTCCGTGTGCGATTTCCTGGAGGCTTCCCATCTCATGCATTCCCGGCAGCTTGGCGCGGTTGACCGGATGCCAGTTGACCTGGGAAGGGGTGTTTTCCATGATCAGGTAGTTTTGATGCTTCAGGCTATGCATGACATCGTTCATCAGGGCAGTTTTCGCAGCAAGCTTTTCAGTTGTTTCATAGCCGTTTGCCCAGTTCGGGTATGAATCCCAGCTGACGATGTCAACGTGCTTGGCGAACTTCTGATAGTCAAGGTCATAGAAGACGTGTGAATCAGGTGGGTTTCCGCCCATGAAGTTCGTCGTGACCGGGATGTCCGGCGTCAGTTCGCGCAACGGGGCGACTTCATTTTCAAAGAAGTCAATCGTACGGTCCGTCACGAAGCGGTGCCAGTCAAGATTGAGTCCGAGCACGTTTGAATCACCGCTTGAAGAAGGTGAGTGGATCTGGTCCCAGCTTGTGTAAAGGTGGCTCCAGAACTCGTTCCAGTAGCAGCGGTTCAGGTTGTCGAGCGTCTTGTACTTCTCCTTCATCCATTTCCTGAACTCCTGCTGGCACAGCTCGCAGTGACATTCGCCACCGTATTCGTTTGAAATGTGCCACAGAATCAGGTTTTCACGCCTGCCGTAGCGTTCGGCAAGTCTGCGGTTGATTTCCCGGACCTTCTGCCTGTAGACAGGTGAAGTGTAGCAGTGGTTGTGACGTTCACCGTAGAGGTTGCGCCTGCCATTTTCGTCAACCCTGAGAACTTCGGGATACTTTTCTGCCATCCAGCGCGGACGGGCACCGCTCGGCGTTGAAAGAATCACCTTGCAGCCCTGCTTCTCGGCACGGTCGAAGACGTCGTCGAGCCATGAGAAGTCATACACTCCCTCGCTTGGCTCAAGCTTGTCCCAGGCGAAGATGCCGACCGTCACTGAATTTATCCCCGCTTCCTTGAAGAGTTCAAAGTCCCTGTCGATGACTTCCGGGTGATCGAGCCACTGATCCGGATTGTAGTCGCCACCATGAATGAATTTATCTACGTTTACTTTATCTGGCATTTTTCTCTGCTCCTTGTTCAAATGCTTTTTCTGAAATCGATTACATATATAGAATAACCTTTTGCGAAACTTTAGTAAACAAAACACGAAACTAAATTAGTAAATATTAGTAAATGATTCATGATATCGTTTACATTGATTACTAAATGTTTTATAATGTCTTTGGAAAATGCAGAGCAGGAAAGGAAGGAATGTCAAAATGGCAACAATCAGGGAAATCGCCAGGGAAGCGGGATACTCACCGGCCACCGTTTCGCGCGTGCTGAATGGAGACCCGACGTTTTCCGCCTCGGAAAAGGCGCGGGAACGCATTCTGGCGGCGGCTCACAGCCTGAACTACAGCAGCCGGCTGATTCATGAAAGGAACTATGCGGTGGCGGTCATCTTTGCAATCACACCGCAGGAGGAGCTGCGTGACGTGTATTTCAGCGGATTGAGGCAGAGTCTTGCAGAAAGTGCAGAGGAAAGCGGCATTACGCTTTCGTTTTGTCAGAGACTGGACGACGTGGAGCTTGACGGCACCGACGGAATCATCGCAGTCGGACGTTTCATGGCAGAGGACCTGGAGAGGATGAAGAAGCTCGACATGCAGGTTCTGTTCGTTGACTCCAACCCAGACCCCCACAGTTTCGATTCCGTCCAGCCGAACCTTCAGATGATCGTCAACAGCGCCATTGACTGCTTCATTAGTGCAGGATTTCAAGACATCGGATTCATCGGAGGAAAGTCATGGAACAGTGAGGAGGGTCGCCACACCCTGCGCGACATCCGCACACGCTGCTTCGAAAGCCAGATGAGGGAACTCAATCTGTTCAACCCCGACTACGTGTTCATCGGTGACAACTTCTCCGTTGACAGCGGCTATAATGCCGGATGTGAAATTGTTGCTGAAATGCAGAAAAGCATGCCACAGGGATTTCTTGTGGCCTCGGATCCCCTTGCCGTCGGTGTTCTTCAGGCCTTCAACGAAAACAGGATCACCGTCCCGGACGACGTTTCCGTAATCAGCATCAACGACATTGACATCGCCAAGTATGTCTCTCCGCCTCTGACAACCTTCCGCATTGACACTGAAGAGCTTGGCAAAGTTGCAGTCGAAACGCTCCGCAACATGATTGCCTCTCCCAAGAAATCCAGGCGCATGATTCTTCTAGACGCAGAACTGGTGGTGAGAAAAAGCTTCAAGGTGCAGGAGCTGCGGGCATGATCAGTGTGTTTCATCCTGTGTACAGAAAAAGCCTGTGATTGAATTCGAAAAATTCAATCGCAGGCTTTTGATTTTCAGCTGGAGTTTTTTCCCAGCCTCCTGATTGAGCCTGTCCATCCCATGACTAAAGTCACGGGATGGATGGGCTAGGCATAATTAAAATGCCGGATAAAGGTTCGAAGGCCGAACGCCTTTTGAAGTCAGACTTTCTCATGTCTGACTTTTCCCTTTACCTGCGGCAGAAGTATTGCCTCGGCGACAATCATCAAAACAAGCAGAACGACGAAGATATGGAACGTGCCAGTCTTCGTTGTCTCGGCAAGCGACCCGCCGCCCTTCTGAGCCACGGCCATCAGAGTCGAGCCGAGAGCTGTTCCGACTGCGCCCGAGAACTGCTGAACCGTATTGAACACCGCATTGCCGTCAGTCTGGCTCTTTTCGTCAAGCAGGGTCAGACCATCTGTCATGATTGTGCTGAACGAAAGTCCCATGCCGAACATGTAGAGGCAGTAAAAGGCCATGACTTCATGTGCAGTAAGTGTTCCGTTGGCAAATACCGCAAGCAGCAGCAGACCGGCTATGTCGAATATGCAGCCGATGGAAAGCGGCCTTCTTGCGCCATAGTGGTCGAACATACGACCGCTGCACGGTGAGCAGAAGGCACCGAGGACAGCTGCCGGAAGCATCATCAGGCTTGAATAGAATGCATTGTGATGAAGTGAGATCTGCAGATAGTTGGGAAAGACGAACGCAAGCGAAAGCGAGCAGGCGTTCATGACGAAGAATGCAAGGACATGGCTGGAGAAGGCTCTGTCCCTGAACACATTGAGATTGACCAGTGATGCCTTTCCCGAAAGCGAGTGCCTTACAAACAGCACCAGCAGGATGATGCCCAGAAGAAGTTCAATTCCGCTCGTCAAATCAAGGGACCCCGACTTGCCGAGTGAATTAAGTCCGAGAATCAGACTGGTGAACGTGAGTGCCAGCAGGATTTCACCGGCAACATCGAAGCTTGCTTCCTTCGTCTCATTGTTCCTGATGGCCCACATTCCGATGAAGAATGCGAGGACAAGAAACGGCAGCAACGTCACGAAGATCATCCGCCAGCTTGTCACTGATGAGATCCATCCGCCGTACGTCGGACCAAGAGCAGGTCCGACCGCTGTCAGGAGACTGCCGACTCCCATCATCATGCCGATCTTGTCAAGCGGAGCCTCTTCCAGGATGATGTTGAACATCAACGGCATCGCAATCCCTGTGCCGATGCCCTGGATGAAACGTCCCGCAAGAAGCATCGGGAAGTTTGTTGCAAACAGGTCGCACAAGACACCTATGATGAAAATCAGGTCAGCCGCAATGAAAAGCTTCTTCTTCGAGAAACGCTTCTTCAGAAATGATGAAAGCGGCACGATGATTGCGACAATCAGCAGGTACGATGTCGTCATCCACTGCACAGTCGCTGTTGAAACTGAAAATTCCTTCATCAGTGTCGGGAAGGTGATGTTCATGGCCGTTTCGATGATGATGCCGCAAAACGCCAGAATTCCCGCCGCAATGACTGAACACAAAAGCCTTAATGTTATCTTCTCTTCTCTCAATTTACTCTTTCCTCTCTTGAATTAATTCTCTCTTGATCCAGCGTCCTTTCGAGACATTGAAACATACATCAGCACACCTGCAAGCGCCGTCAGCACGTCGGAAACAGCCTGTGCGCTGATGACCCCGTTGTAGCCGAAGCATGCAGATGAAATCAGAATGACAACTGTGAAGATCACCCCCTGTCTGCTGATTGAAAGTACAAACGACGGAACGGCCTTTCCCATCGAAATGAAGCATGTTGTCAGAACAAGCACGATGCCGCAGAAAGGCGTTGTCAATGTCAGCCAGCGAAGCATCCCCGTCCCGTACGAGACGACTGATGCATCCTTCATGAACAGGCCGATCAGCTGCGGTGCAAGACCGATGACGAAAGCGGCCACGACAACGGAGAAAGCGATTTCAACCAACAGGTCGAAACGGATGATGTCCTTCAGACGCTTTCTGTTTCCCGCTCCGTACGCATAGCCAATCAGCGGCTGTGCACCGAATGCGAATCCGACCATGATCATCATGATAATCATGTTGACCTTCATCGCAATGCCCATCGCAGCCACTGCCTTTGCTCCGTACGAAATGAGGTGGCGGTTCAGGACAGTGACGTTGTAGCTTTGCATGAGATTTGTCAGTGAAGCGGGAATCCCGATTACAAACACGCTGACAGCAAGCCGGCTCTGAATTTTAACGTGTCTGACTGAAACTGTCAGATGTCTTGATTTTTTCAGAATATAGTAGACAAGCATGGCATCGCTGAGAACATAGCCGAGCACCGTTGCCAGGGCGGCGCCGCCGGCTCCCATTCCCAGTGTGAAGATGAAGAGGGGATCCAGAATGATGTTCAGGACACTTCCGGAAATACTTGCAATCATGGACTGCGTGGCAAGGCCCTCGGTCCGGATGATGTTGCTTGGTGTAAGCGACAGGATGATCACCGGAGCCCCCAGTGCAATCCAGAAGTAATATTGTGATGCATATTCAATTGTGTCTGATGTTGCTCCAAGAACGTGCAGGATAGGTCCCTGAAATGAAAACATCAGAACGGTCACGACCAGTCCGCAGGCAATCGCAGCGTAAAAGCAGAAGCCGCTGACATTTCGTGCCGTTCCGTCATCCTTTTGACCGAACAGCCTTGAAATGACCGAGCTTCCCCCAAGGCCGAAGATGTCACCCAGGGCGAGCATCAGCGTAAACAGCGGTGTACACTGCGAAACACCGGCAACAAGGCTGGTATTCTGCGTTCCTGCAACGAAGAATGTATCAACCATGTTGTAGACCAGCGTGACGACCATGCTGAGAACAACGGGAAGCGAAATGATGAAGTACGCCTTCCATACCGGCGCACTTTCAAAGAGTTTCATCTTGTTTTCCATTTTTTTCCTCCTTCAACAGGTGCTATTATAACTCTCTTTCGCAAATCTTCTCTAGTGAAAAATATGGTTTAATTTTCATTAGATTTGAATTAAAAACAAAAAAGAATGATTTTTGAAGGCGGCAAGGAAACAATGTTCAGACTCCATATGAAAATGCCCTTCAGGTACATGATGAAATTTGGGCTTCATCATGTATCTGAAGGGCATTGAGGTCTTTTTGCCGGCTTCATTTTCTCGGTTTTCCGACCGAGCCGCGAAGCTGCAGCCGGCTGTTGCAGGTGATGCGAATCGGCATTTTGCGAGTGCCGGTAATCTTGGTTCTGACGAGATCGATGATGATCTGGCCGATTTCATTGGCGTCAAGGTGCGTGCTTGAAAGTGCAGGCGTCATGAATCTGGCCATTTCGATGTCGTCGAAGCTGACGATTGAAATATCGTCCGGGATGGAAAGCCCCTTGTTTGCAAGCGCATTGTAGACGCCGATGGCCATCGGATCGCTGCCGGCAACAATGGCTGTAGGCCAGGAATCTTCGGGTTCCGCCAGCATTCTTTCGGTCAGATCGATGCCGGACTGAGTACCCCAGGCATCCATGTAGACTTTAGCGTATTTTTCAAGATCATGCAGCTTCATCCAACGGCGATAGGCATCGGCACGGACTTCATGTTCGCTTGTGATCCGCTGACCGTTCAGATCAACGTGGCTGGAAAAACCGCCGATGTATGAAATCCTGCGATGTCCGTAAGAATAAAGCGTGTCCAGGATTTCCTTGGTTCGATCGGCAAAGTCGGTCTGGATGCAGTCGAATCGATCGTTTTTTCCGTAATAGTCGACCAGGATGATGTTTTTGTTGTAGTGGGCAACCTCATCTAGAAAAGCCTCGCTGACTTCTCCGAGAATTGCAATTGCGGCATAATCTCTCAGTGCCGTCCAGTCCTTTTTCTGATCGTGCATGTTGAAGACCGTATTTGCCCGCAGCCGCCACTTGGCAGCTTCGAACATGATGCCCTGGACGATTTCCCAGTAGTACGGGTCCTTCTTCAGGTTCTGATCAGTGTGCCGCGTAATCAGGCCGAGCGTTGTCTTCTTGTCCGGCCCTTTGGGAGCACGGCTCTTGTTTCCCTTTGTATAATTCAGCTCGTTTGCGATCTCAAGCACTCTTTTGCGCGTATTTTCATTGATGCTGAAACTTTCATCGTTATTCAAAATCCGCGAAACGCTTGCCGGAGAAACGCCGGCCATTTTGGCAATATCACGAATGCTGGCCATTTGACTCACTTCCGTCCGCAATCATTTTGACTGGCAGGATAAAACGCTGGAACAAACCGAGACACTCATGCATGATTCCGGGATACTCGTCCGGATCGATTTTTCGTCCCTGATATGTGAGAAAGTCGAATTTTTCGCCGCCTTTTTCAACGCTGTAGTATCCTGAATGAAGAAAACCGTTGCGTTGATAGAATTTCTGTCTTCTGATTCTCTGCTCGTTGTTTTCGGCCTGATCGTCGGGACGTTCAGCACTGAGCCCGATGACAAGTCCGGCGTAGCGTTCGGTCAAAAGCCCGATCAGTTTGCTGCCGTATCCGTGCGAGCGTCTGGTGTCATCGATGGCAAGGAAAAAGACGTACGCCAGGGAATCGTTTTTCAGCGTATAGATGAAGCCGACCCATTCGTCGTCATCATATAAGCTGCAGAATTCTGCAATCCTGTGCTTCGTTTTCTTCTTCAGGAGCCAGAACGGCAGGCGTTCGACTGCCGGAAAGGCCCGCAGGTACAATGCCTTGATTTTATTCCAGTCCTTGGAATCCTTTTTTGTTTCAATCAGTTTTACTGTCATTTGTCTTCTCCTAAATTTACCTTAACCATATCAGAATTCCGTTTTTTTGTAAAATGCAGAGCTTTGTTTGAAAGTACGGATTGAATATCTTGATCGTGAGGCAGCTGCCGCGGCAATCAGATCCGTTACATGATCGAAGTCACATAATTTTCTTTTGTCTCATGATCATAAGAAGAGACTGGGAAAAAACTCCTTTTTCACATTTGAATTAAACGAAATGCTGAACAAAGGGTGCAGGCCGACTGATTTGGTCCGACATTCTTTCAATTCTGAGACATGAAGCCTTGCTTTTTTACAAAATACAGAACTGCACACCGCCTGCTCAGTCATGGCTCCAAGGCAGGATTACGGGCAAAACGGCGATTCTTGGGATTTGCCCGTAAATTCCGGCTCCCGATTACGGGCAAAAAGCCGGTTTTTGAGATTTGCCCGTAAATATCAGTCCCAGATTACGGGCAAAGCATACATTTTTAACGCTGCATACACAAACAAAGTCCCGGATGAAATTTGCAATTAACTGCAAATCATCCGGAACTTTTGT
>NZ_DAIUCE010000024.1:0-4776 GCF_036846325.1 Ligilactobacillus sp.
GAAGCTTTACTTTTGAAAACCAGGACATCTATGCGCCAAACGTCGATGTCGTCGATCTGCGCAAAAAAGTCGGCATGGTGTTCCAACAGCCGAATCCGTTTCCGTTTTCGGTTTATGACAATGTGGCATACGGCTTACGGCTTGGCAGAAAGCAGCCAAAAGACTTTATCGATCAGCGCGTCGAAGAAAGCCTGAAGCAGGCGGCCGTCTGGGATGAAGTCAAAGACGACCTGCACAAGAGCGCATTGGCGTTTTCCGGCGGTCAGCAGCAGAGAATCTGCATCGCGCGCGTGCTTGCAGTTCATCCGAAGGTCATTTTGATGGATGAGCCGACCAGTGCCCTGGATCCGATTTCAAGTTCCAAGATTGAAGACACGCTGCTGAATCTTAAAAATGATTATTCGATCATCATCGTGACGCACAACATGCAGCAGGCTTCGCGAATTTCGGACAGGACGGCTTTGCTTTTGAACGGTAATCTGATCGAGTACGATCATACGGAAGAGATGTTTCTTCGTCCCAAGGAAAAGATTACAGATGACTATTTGAACGGTCGCTTCGGATAAAGGGGGAATTTTTGATGCATGAAATATTTTATGATGAGTTGAGAAAACTCAACGTTCGTTTTATGGAAATGGGCATCAACGTCAGCGAACAGATTTATCGTTCGACCAAGGCATTCATCGAACATGACAAGGAGCTCGCAAACGAGGTCACAAGTGATGATCAGGGAATCAACGGCGGTGAAATACAGCTTGAAAACCAGGCTTTGAAGCTGATTGCCCTGCAGCAGCCGGTTGCAAGCGATTTTCGCACGATTGTCAGCGTCTTGAAGGCCAGTTCCGATCTTGAACGCATCGGCGACCATGCCGTCAGCATTGCCAGGGAAACGATTCTTGTCAAGGGAAATCCGCGTGTGCCGCAGATTGAAGAAAAAATCTCGGCGATGACGGCAGACATCAGAAAAATGCTTGAACAAGTGCTTGATGCTTATGTCAAGGCAGATGAAAAGAGCGCCAGAAACATTGCGCAGGAAGACAAGAAGATCGATGAGCAGTATAAAGTCTGCCGCGATCTGATTGTCAGGGAGATGCAGCATGAAACAAAGACGGCCGTTGCGACCTCAAGCTATCTGCTAGTAGCCAGACTGCTTGAACGAATCGGTGATCATATCGTGAATTTGTCGGAATGGATTGTCTACAGCAAGAACGGTCACCTGGTGGAATTAAACGATAAACAGTAGTTTTTCATATTCGAAAAAAGCTCGCGGCACCCCTGGGTCGCGAGCTTTTAGTCTGCCTTGATTTTTTTGATGACTTTGGCAGGATTGCCGACTGCAATCACGTTTTCCGGAATGTCTGACGTGACGACCGAACCGGCACCGATGATGCTGTTTTTTCCGATTGTGACTCCCCCCCAGACGGTGACGTTTCCGCCGAGCCAGACACCGTCTTCGATTACGACTGGTCTGGCATAGCGCATCTTTTGTTTTCTGAGTTCTTTTTCCTTCGGGCAGAATTCAGTGAAGATGCCGGTTCTCGGCGCAATGTTGACGTTGCTGCCGATTTTTATTTCCGCCATGTCCTGGAGTGTAACGTCATGATTCAGGAACACCTCATCGCCAAGTTCAATCCTTGAACCCAGAAAGCAGCGGAAATCTGGTTCAATGTAGGGGTCTTTGCCGACTTTTTTGAGCATCATCCTAAGCAATGCTTCATCATAAAAGTTCTTTTGATTGACTTTTTCATTATATTCAGCGCACAATTTCCGTGCCTTTTGCTTTTCCCGGATAATTTTTTCGTCCTTAAGGCTGTAGTAAATCACCATAATCAGTCACCTCAGACTATATTCTAGCAAAAAAACTGTTATAATCAAAAAAGAGGAATTTGCAATGAATCTGAACAGACGACATAAATTAACAAATGAAGAAATCGAACATGTAAAGAGGATTACGAACAGCGGAAAACTCTACTACGATTATGATCCGCTGATTGAAAGCGCAAGAAACTGCGCCTATGAGACATGCCGGCGCTACAGCCGCCATGAAGCTGGCATTGATGAATTAAGGCCCCTGTTTAAGGAACTTGGCAAAAATCCAGGCATTGCCGAGGGCTTCATCACTGAGTTCGGCTTTAATCTGAGCATCGGCGACGACTTTGATGCAGGTTGTGGCTTGAAAATCATCGACTGCAACGAGGTTTCAATCGGAAACAACGTCACCATCGGAGAAAACGTCGGAATCTACACGAGCAATCATGCAGAAGATCCCGGCCTTCGCCGTGATCACTGGTGCAGCGAGCTTCCAGTCAGAATCGGAAACAATGTTGTGATTGAAAGCAACTCGGTCGTTTTGCCGGGGGCGATTATCGAAGACGATGCATGGATCAGGCCCGGAAGCGTCGTTTTGGGCAGAATCGAAGCAGACAGCATTTGTGCGGGCGATCCCGCAAGAAGGGAAAATAAATGAAACAACTGATTCTGGCTGAAAAGCCGAGCGTTGCCAGAGATCTGAGCCAGATTCTCGGAGCAACGGAAAAGCATAAGGATTATTTTGAAGGAAAGAACGTGATTGTCACATGGGCATTGGGACACTTGCTCGGGCTCAAGATGCCGGAAGATCTGAACAGGGACTGGCAAAAATGGCAGCTTGAGACCTTGCCGATGCTTCCGAAGTTCATTGGAACGAAGCCGTTGCCGAAAACGAGGCATCAGCTGCAGGCAATCGAACGGCTTGCCAGGAGATCTGACGTCAAGGAAGCCGTGATTGCAACGGATGCGGGAAGAGAAGGCGAGCTTGTGGCGCGCTGGATTCTGCAGTATGTCAGGTTCAACAAGCCGGTCAAGCGTTTGTGGATCTCTTCTCAGACGACAAAGGCCGTCAGGGAAGGGTTTGCCAGGCTGAAACCGGCTTCCGATTATGATAATCTGTATCAGTCTGCATTGGCGCGCGCAACGGCGGACTGGCTTGTCGGCCTCAACGTGACACGTGCCCTGACCGTGAAATACCAGGATAATTTGTCGGCCGGACGTGTGCAGACGCCGACACTGGCTCTGGTTTCGAAGCAGGAAGACAGGATTTCAAGCTTCATTCCGCAGAAATACTGTCAGATTGCGTTGAACGTGTCGAATCAGAAGGCACGGATGGAACAGAAGAATCCTTACGGTATCAAGACCAGGGAAGAAGCACGGAAAATCGTTTCGGAACTTGAGAAAGCAAGCGGCAAGGTTGAAAAAATCACCGTCAGGGAGCATTCTGAAAAGGCTCCGCTGCCGTACGATCTGACTGAGCTTCAGCGTGCGGCGAACGAAAAATACGGATATTCGGCCAAAAAGACCTTATCCGTCGTGCAAAGTCTCTACGAAGTTCACAAAATCGTCTCTTATCCGCGAACGGACAGCAAGTATCTGTCGACCGACATGATTTCGACGATGAAGGAACGGCTGCAGGCAGTCGGCTCAATGGTGCCGGAAGCTCTGGAATATGCCGGAAGGGGCGCAAAGGTCGTTCAAAAGAAGGTCTTCAACAATGAAAAGGTGACTGATCACCATGCGCTCATTCCAACTGAGCAACGTCCCGACTATGCCAGGCTGTCAAGCGATGAGCACCGGATTTACGGGATGATTGTCAAACGGTTCGTAATGCTTTTTGCGCCCGAGTACCGCGAGCAAAAGGAAAAAATCACCGTTTCCTTTGCCGGGCACAGGTTCAATTTTTCCAAGACGACCGTTTTGCAGAAAGGCTGGAAGGAAAACGCGCAGACGACGGGCGAAGCACTGCATTTTAAGGAAGGACAAAAAGTCAGAGGGACTTTTGAAGTCGAAGAAAAGCTGACGACGCCACCGAACCCGTTGACCGAAGGAAGTCTGCTTGCCCTGATGGAAAAATACAGTCTGGGGACTCCGGCAACGCGCGCAGAAATCATTGAAAAACTCGTGTCGTCAGAACTAATGGAACGCTCCGGCAACTTTCTGCGCGTGACGCGCAAGGGACGCCAGCTGCTCGAACTGGTCAATCCGTCTCTGGTGACGCCGGAACTGACCGAAAAATGGGAAAAGCAGCTTGAGGCAATTGCCCTGGGCAAGTTTTCAAGTCAGAAGTTCATCGCAGAAATCAAGGACGATACGAAAAAACTCGTCAGCGAAGTCAAGAATTCGAACAGGAAGTATCAGGACTTCTCCATGACGCAGAAGAAATGCCCTGAATGCGGAGCTTTCCTGAAGGAAAAGAAGGTCAGGGACGGAAAGCTTCTGGTCTGTTCAAATGCAGAGTGCGACTACAGGCGCCGTGCCGAAGCCAGGGTTTCCAATCACCGCTGTCCTCAGTGTCATCGGAAGATGCTGATCGTTTCCGGCGAAAAAGGCGAGTATTTCCGCTGCAAGTATGACGGAACGACCGAAAAGCTCGGCGGAAAAAAGGGCAAAAAGAAGATGAGCAAACATGAAGAACGTCGCCTGATGAAGAAAATCAACCAGGACGACGAGCCGCAGGAAAGCGCATTGGCTGCAGCACTGAAAAAAGCCATGGAAGAAAAATGACCGGCGGAGACAGGCAGCTCAAGCCCGGTAATCGTCAAATGAACGCTTCACTTACGTGGGGCGTTTTCTTCTGCCCTGGATGGTGCGGGCACTGCATTTGACATTGCATCCAAATGAAAAAGAGGCCATTTCTGACCTCAGTCTTCAGAGCCTGATTCTGCTTTTTGACAAGCGTTTCATGCTAATTTTCTTCTTTTCATCATTCATGAAGCCGTTCAGCCGGCGGTAAGCCTTTGTGTT
>NZ_DAIUCE010000024.1:4824-16805 GCF_036846325.1 Ligilactobacillus sp.
AATCAACCACTTGTGAAACCGCGGCGAAACCTTTGAAAGACTGTACAAAAAGGCGATGAGGAACGGAACCTGCGGCACAATCGGCAGGACAATTCCGACGACCAGGAGCAAAAGACTTACGACCGAAATCAGCAACCATAATAAGCGACGCATCAAAAAAATCACTCCTTGAAACTTTTCTGGGATAAAGCGTATCATATTATTCTAGAGAAAAGTATTATGAATGAAATAAGAATTCATTAAGAAAGGAAATGCCTTCATGGATAAGCTTGCAGAAATGTATCAGAAGGGAATCGCCAGAATCAAGACAAAGGACTATCAGCGGGCCATGGAATACTTTGAGCGCGTTTTCCAGGAAAATGCCGGCTTTTTGTCTGTTTGCTACTACCTGGGCAAGTGCCATTATTTTCTGCGGGAATTTGACGAGGCAGAAGAATTTCTCACGCTTCATACGGAAAGCGACACGAAGAAAAATCAGGGGCAGGCGTGGAAGCTGCTGACAAAGATCCATCTCAGAAGACGGGATAAGGAAAAGGCAGCATCCTCCTTGCAGCAGGCATCAGAGCATGGCGCAGTAAAGCTTGCCGGCCTAAGGGATAAAATTGCAGGAATTGAAGAAGCTTCCTTTTCGAAGAAGATGCGCTTCAGGTTTCTGCAGCTCGCCAAAAACAAGACGCCGATTGCCAAGACGGATCTCAGGGAATATGAGAAGGTGAAATTCTTCATCAACGGGATGACTGACGAGCAGAGGAAAGGCTTTTGCGACGGCAAGTGGCATGAATTAGAAGTCACGAAGCCAAAAAAGGTCAAGTTCAAGGGGTTCATGTCGGTTGCGCTTCTGGACGACCGGGGTTATTACAGGAAATACCTTCCTAAGCTCGGCAGCCTTTACCTGCGCTCTTCGTTCAACGATTATCTGGAAGAAGACCGCTTTTTCAAGAACAAGTGGGAGAAGTCAAGGGTTTTTGCGCTTTTGCTGACGAAGATCTTTTCGCGTGAGATGATCGAAAGGCTTTTGATTCAGAATGACCTGCTCGACACGCAGGCCAGGCGCCACCTCAAGGGCTGCGATGACCTGATTTACCTGAAAAAGCAAGGCGAGGTCATTCCGCTTTCCTCCGAACCCGTTTTGGAAAATGCAGAGCAGTTGAGGGAATTCGGCTTTATTTGCGACAAAAATTGCCAAAATACGGTGCACCTTAAAGAAAAATGTCTGGGGGAACGGCTGATCAAAAGGTTTTTGAAGCAAACGACCAGGCAGAAGCTGCCATTCCGGCATCCTCCAGAGGAATATCGGCCGACGAAGGAACAGTTCAGGTTCATTCACTGGATTTTTCAAAACAATCATCGCATCATCAGCCTGCTTGGAGTCGGCGGAAGCGGCAAGACGTATACGCTGGGACAGATTCTGGATCATGAGCGGGTCCTGGCGCTGGCTCCGACGCACAAGGCGCGGATCAATCTTGAAAAGTGCGGTTTCAAGCACAACGAGACGGTTCAAAAGGTGATTCATGAGCTTGAAAACAGCCAGAGCGAGCTGATCGACGGGGACGACTATGACGTCATCGTGATTGATGAAATTTCAATGGTTACGCAGGACATGCTGAAAACGCTGCTGCAATACGTTGGAAGCGGATATCGCTTCATCTTTTTAGGAGATGACAGGCAGCTTCCCCCGGTCAGTCAGGACGAGGATGCACTTGAAGTATGCGGCAACGTCATGAAGCTTCTGATTCAATACGGATCGCACTTTGATTTTCAGGCCAACCTGCGCTGCAGGGATGAACGGGTGCGCATGTTTATTGCGCAGTGCCGTTTTGGGAATACGGAAAACCTCAGGCGGCTGCACGTCTTCAAGCAGGCAGAGGCAGACGAAATGATTGACTGCAAGCTGAAGCACCTGCCGCTTGAGGACTGCATGATTATCGCATATCGCAATGCGACGGTCGGCAGAATCAACGAGAAGTTCTTCAAAGTTCTTTCAAAAGGCAGACAAAATGTCGTGCCCTTTGAGTATAAAAACGGTTATGGACGTGGCGGCTTCTTTGTCGGAGCAGAAGTCGTCTTTTACAGAAACGACGACCAGTATCAGAAGTATGGCTATACGAACTCTGAATTTGGCAGGATTGTTTTCCTGGAACTTCCGGGCGAAAGGAACAAAGACGGCAGGGTCATCGTTAAAACGGACCGGAAGGAGTATGAGCTGCCGATCTGGCGTGCCAAGGAAGATCTTCTTCTGGCATATGCGCTGACGATTCATAAGGCACAGGGAAGCGGCTCAAGACGCGTCTACGTGCTTGAGGCAGTTGATTACGGACTTGCCTATACGGCGGTTTCAAGAACGAAAGAGGAGCTGTACTTTGTTGAGATGACGCTTGATGACCTGTGTCTGGCGCTGGAGACTCCGACGCAGGAGAAATCTAACGTTTGTGACTTCTGAAGCCTTATTGCGTGAATTTTTCAAAAAACAATGTTAGGATAAGGTCGATGTTATGTAAAATTCAGAAGGGTGGCATCTTGTATGCTGGATAATATTTTTTTGAAGGAAGTTCTCAAGCACTCGTTCAACATTCCCGTTCAGGTTACCTATGCCAATGGCAATGTTGAAAGGTACGGGGAAGGAGAACCTGTCGTTAAAATCATCTTTCACAGAAACTTTGGACCGGAGGATTTATTGAACAATGCATCGCTTGTTCTTGGCGAAGCCTACATGAACAAGGAAATTGAGATTGAAGGTTCGATTGAAGCTTTGATTGAGTCGGCATACGAATCAGCGGGAAGCTTCATGAACGATTCGAAGCTGGCTCATTTCATTGGAAAGCATGCCCATACTGAAAAGAAGAGCATGGAAGACGTGCAGAGTCATTATGACATCGGCAATGACTTCTATAAGCTCTGGCTTGACCGGACGATGACTTATTCATGTGCTTATTTCAAGCAGCCGGATGATACGCTTGAAAAGGCTCAGCTGAACAAGGTACACCATATTTTGAACAAGCTGCAGCCGGAACCCGGCAGGACGCTGCTTGACATCGGCTGTGGCTGGGGCACTCTGATGCTTTGCGCATGCAAGGAATACGGACTGAACGTTTCCGGAATCACGCTGAGCGAAGAGCAGTACGAATTCGTCAAGAAGAGAATCAGAGTCGAAGGACTTGAAGACAGAGCGCATGTCTATCTTGAGGATTATCGCGAATTGAAGCATGAACCGTTTGATTACATTACCAGCGTCGGCATGTTCGAACACGTCGGAAAGGAAAATCTTGGTCAGTATTTTCAAGTCGTTTCCGATTATCTGAAAGATGACGGCGTAGCACTGATTCACGGAATCACAAGACAGCAGGGCGGAGCATCCAATGCCTGGATCGACAAGTACATCTTCCCGGGCGGCTATGTTCCCGGACTGTGTGAGAACCTGCAGCATATAATTGATGCCGGCATGCAGGTGGCAGATCTTGAAATGCTTCGCAGGCATTATCAGAAGACATTGGAGATTTGGGATGAGAATTTCAGAAAAGAACTTCCCGAAGTCAGAAAAATGGAGGATGAACGCTTCATCAGGATGTGGGATCTTTACCTGCAGGCCTGTGCCGCCTCATTTGCATCAGGCAACATCGATGTCGTCCAGTATCTGATTACAAAGGGAGCAAGCGGTAAAAACCTGCCCTGGACCAGAGAATACATGTACAAATAGCAAAAAGTCTCGGGGATACGCTTACATCTTTTCCGAGACTTTTTCAGTTTTCCAAACTGTGCTAAAATTGAGGGTGTTTTCAACGAGGAAGATATTTGGAGGAAATTGACATGAGCAAAGAAGAAGAGCTGAGGCAAAGAAGCAGCGTTCATTTGTCTCAGAAGCATCAAAAGCACCACAAGCACCACATGGCGATGCCCTGGCACGAATTTATTCCGGATGACGATCATGATCTGGCCAGAGCGGCCAGTCTTCCGGCAAAGGCAGCCGTTGTGGGAAGAGTGGGCCTGATGATGCTTTCCTGCGGAACCGGGGCATGGCGCGTTCGCGATTCAATGAACATCATGGCCAGAAAATTGGGACTGGTCTGTTCAGCAGATATCGGACTGATTTCAATCGAGTTCACATGCATCGACAAAAACGGCCAGGCCTATACGCAGGCACTGTCTCTTCCAACGACGGGTGTCAATACTGACAAGTTGACCCGAATGGAGCATTTCGTCAAGAGAATCAACCGCAGGGAAACGAAGATGACGCTTGAAGAGATTCATGACGAACTCGACAGAATACAGGCAACCCCCGGCAATTACAAACCTTACCAGGTCGGTCTGGCAGCTGCGCTTGCGTGCTGTGCCTTCGTCTTTTTGCTCGGTGGCGGCGTCATTGAAATGATCGGCTCCTTTATCGGGGCCGGACTGGGAAATTATACGAGACGCAGGATGCTTGACAGGCACATTACGCTTCTGGCATGCGTGGCAGTCAGCGTAATGGTCGCCTGCCTGTCATATACGCTGTCATTTCATGCGATGGAGATTTTGTTCAACGTTTCGGCCAGACACGAAGCCGGCTATATCGGCGCAATGCTGTTCGTCATCCCCGGATTTCCGTTCATTACGAGCGGCCTTGACATTGCCAAGATGGACATGCGCTCGGGCCTTGAGCGACTGGCGCACGCAGTCGTCATCATCGGGGTCGCAACGCTTGTCGGCTGGGTGACGGCACTTGTGGTGCATCTGCAGCCGGAAAACTTCATGCCGCTTCAACTGACCGTTCTGCAATTGATGTTCCTGCGGGTTGTTGCCAGTTTCTGCGGGGTCTACGGTTTCTCCGTCATGTTCAATTCCCCACGCAGGATGGCGGCTGTTGCCGGCTGCATCGGTGCCGTTGCCAATACGCTTCGCCTTGAGCTGGTCGATTTATGCAAAATGGCGCCCGGCATCGCTGCATTTTTCGGTGCCTTGACGGCCGGACTGCTCGCATCGTACGTATATAAGAGGATGCACTATCCGCGCATTTCGCTGACGGTGCCTTCAATCGTCATCATGGTTCCCGGGCTTTACATGTACCGTGCAATCTACAACATCGGCGTCACGTCGATTTCTGACGGGGCATTGTGGCTGACGAAGGCGCTTTTGATCGTCATGTTCCTGCCGCTTGGGTTGATTGTTGCCCGAATCATCACGGACGATAAATGGAGATATTGCAACTGATTGCTTAATGAAAAAACCAGGACTCACTTTCTGAATCCTGGTTTTTTTGTGGTTTTATCAATGAGTGATGCAGTGCGGAAAATCTACTTGATGATCAGGAAGTAAAGCAGCACCAGCAGGCCAAGGATGATGCGATACCATCCGAAGATCTTGAAGTCGTGCTTCTTGATGTACTGCATCAGGAACTTGATGACGATGATTGATGAAACGAATGCAGTAATCAGACCGACGACCAGGATCCAGATTTCAGCAGATGAGAAGACGAAGCCGAATTTCAGCAGCTTGAACAATGAAGCTCCGAACATGACCGGAATTGCCAGGAAGAACGTGAATTCTGCGGCAACGGTTCTTGAAACGCCAAGAATCAGGGCACCGACAATCGTTGCGCCTGAACGGGACGTTCCGGGGAAAACGGCGGCAATCAACTGGAAGAAGCCAATCAGAATAACCGTGTAGTATGAAAGTTCTGCAAGCGAATTGATTTTTGCACGCTTGTTTTTATGAACCGTTTCGACCCAGATGAACGCAATCCCGAAGACGATCAGCGCAATTGCAACGCTGACCGGGTTGTAGAAAAGCTTTTCAAACGTATCGTTGAAAGCAACGCCGATGATGCCGGCGGGAAGGCAGGCAATCACTATTTTGACCCACATGATGATGATGTCCTTGTCGACATAGCGCCAGATTCCGGTCGGAGCCATCGGTCCCTTCTGCCTGCTTTTATGGAACGGCCAGATTTTGTTCCAGTAGATGACGACAACGGCCATGATGGCCCCGAGCTGAATGACGACCTCAAACATGCTGTAAAATGATTTTGAAACGTCCAGTTTGACAAATTGATCAAGCAAAATCATGTGCCCCGTGCTGCTGATGGGAAGCCATTCGGTGATGCCTTCAACGATGCCGAACAGGAAGGCTTTGATTAGTTCAATTATCATTATGATTAAAAGTCCTTTCTGAATTTACCTTGATTGATTAACTTCCTTATTATAGTCTATGGAAATATGGCTGACAAGCGTTTGGAAAGCATGATCCGTAAAGTTTAAGAAATGTTTAGGTAAATCGGGAAATGCAGTGCAGACTATGATGCGACAGTCATTACTGACACAAAAACAGGACTTCCGACGCATCAGGAGTCCTGTCAGAGCAGATTATGAATCAGTCTTCGAGAGACTTGACTTTTTTAGCGATGAATTCAGCGGAGCTCCTGAGCTTTTCTTCTTCTTCGGCAGGAAGTTCCGTGTAATTCACTGAAACGACGCCTTCCGCACCGATAACGGCAGGGTAGCCGACATAGCAGCCGTACTTTTCAAGGTAGACTGAGGCCGGACATGCAAGGTGCGCATCAGAGAGAACTGCCAATGCAAGCTTGATGGCACAGGTCGCGATGGCATAGCAGGTGTAGCGCTTGCCTGAGAAGACGAGCCAGCCGCCGCGACGAGCCTGCTTGTCAAGGTCTTCAAGGTCAAGATTGTTTTCCTTTGCAACTTCGGCAATCGGATGGCCTGCAACTCGAACCGTTGACCATGCTGTAAACTGTGATTCGCCGTGTTCGCCCATGACGTAGCCGGTAACGTTCTTTGGATCCTGACTGAGCGCCTGGCCGACTGCACGCTGCATGCGCGCCGTGTCAAGGAAGGTCCCGGTCCCGAAGACCTGGTTCTTTGGAAGCCCCGTGTACTTTTGAAGCAGCGTTGCGATAACGTCGCACGGGTTGGAGATGTTGATGATGACGCCGTTGAAGCCTGATTCCCTGATCTTCGGGCCGACGTCTGCAGCTGCGGCAGTGTTGAAGTTGAATTCCCCGAAACGGTCACCGTCCATGGACAATGCGGCGATGTTGCCAAATGCAGTGATGATGATGTCTGCGTCCTTTAATTCGGAATAGTCCTGCACCTTGATTTTCGTATGGGTATCAAGGCGGCCGAGCGAATCGAGCAGATCGTATTGTTCAGCCATGCATTTATCATCGTTGGAATCAATCAGAACAAGTTCATCAGCCAGACCTTTTGTGACAAGCGTATATGCAACGGTTGCGCCAACGTGACCCAAGCCGATAACGGCAAATTTTCTCATAAAGAAAGCCCCCCAATTAATTTATTGATCTAATTTAGTTAATTATAATCCTTCTTTAATCAAAATTAAAGAGGAAATCCAATCTTTTGCCAAAACATCCGATTTTTGATTCGCCCGTTGCCGAATTCGTGCCATGCTCTGTATTTTCATGTTAAAATCAAGTCATTAATGGTTTGCGAGGTGTTTTAATTGACTCAACAACAGGAAGAAAGAAAAGAGGCTCTGGCAGACAGCCTGCGGGATTTGCTCAGACATGAGGCGATTGAAAAGGTGACCGTTGACCAGATTTGTCAGGGGGCAAATGTTCACAGGAGCACTTTTTACCGTTATTTTTCTGATAAGTATGATTTGATGTACTATTCGTTTGAAAGGCTGATGGTTGCAAGAATTGATGAAAATGACGTGATTGATTCAATTATTGCGATTATCGTCAACGATAAGGAACTGTTCAGAAACGTTTCCATCAATAACAACAGCGGCACGTTGTTCTGGATGATGGTCAAGATGCTCAGCCACCAGCTGATTAAAGCCGATGAAGAAGGAAGGCTGCACGGCATCGGCTGGGTCCAGCGTGCACTTGAATCTTCCACGAACAAGGAACTTACAGCCAAGATGATTTCCGGTGCATGTCTGACGCTCATGTTCGAGTGGATCGACAGCAACTATCAGATGAGTCCAAAGGAGCTCAGCGAGTTCGTGAAGAACATGAAGCATCTGTAATCAAAAGATTGTTGCGGCAAAAGTCGGTTTTCGTTAAGATTATAGTAGAATATACGAAAGAAGGAGCATTATTTTGGCAAATACTGCAAATAAACCGAACGATTCGGTTAAAGAAGACTACGATTTGATTGTGATCGGCTCAGGGTGCGCCGGCCTGACGTGTGCGATTCAGGCGCGCGAGCTGGGGTTGAAGCCGGTGATTCTTGAAAAGATGGAGACGTTTGGCGGAAATTCCATGCGTGCTTCTTCCGGGATGAATGCTTCCGAAACGATTGTTCAGCTTAAGCACGGCATTGTCGAAGACTGGCATGACTTCTATGATGAAACGTACAAGGGCGGAGGAAAGCTCAACGATCCGGAGCTTCTGGAATATTTTGCATCGCACGGCGCGCTTGCAATCGACTGGCTTGCAGCACACGGCATAGTCCTGGACGATCTGACGATCACCGGCGGGATGAGCAGGATGAGGACGCATCGCCCGAAAAGTCTGGCACCGATTGGCGCATTTCTGGTCAACAATCTGATGAAGCGCGCAAGAGAACTTGAAATCCCCGTTTTATGCGGCATTAAGGCAGAAAAGCTTCTGACAGATGAAAAGGGGGCTGTCTGCGGTGTCAGGACGGACCGAAGAAACTTTCATGCCAGGGCGGTGGTCCTTGCGACAGGCGGCTTTTCCGCTTCAAAGGACCTGATTGCCAGGTATCGTCCTGACCTTAAAGCATACAGAACCACGAACCACGCCGGAGCTACGGGCGACGGAATCAAGCTCGCGGAAGAGGTCGGAGCGCAAGTCATGCAGATGGATCTGGTTCAGGTTCATCCGACCGTTCAACAGGATACGGATCACGCTTATCTGATCGGTGAGGCAGTGCGCGGAGAAGGCGCCGTTTTGGTCGACGGAAACGGCAAAAGGTTCGTCAATGAACTGTCCACGCGCCGCATCGTTTCTGACGCAATCACTGCTCTTAAAGAAAAGAGTGCTTATCTGGTGTTTGATTCGCAGGTCAAAAAACGCGTCAAAGCCGTTGATTTTTATCAAAAACAAGGTCTGGTCGTTGAGGCCGGAACTTTGGAAGAGCTTGCCGGAAAACTAAATGTCGGGAAAAATGATCTGAAGCAGACGCTTGAAAAGTGGAATCAGGCAGTCGAAGGAAAACAGGACTCTGAATTCGGCAGAAGAACGGGCATGGAGCGCAAACTGAATCAGGCTCCTTACTATGCGATTCATATTGCGCCTGCCATTCACTACACGATGGGCGGATTGCACATCGACAGGAAGACGCATGTTCTGGACAAGAGCGGAGACGTCATTTCCGGACTGTTTGCATGCGGCGAAGTCTGTGGAGGCCTTCATGGCAACAACAGAATCGGCGGCAATTCGATTTCTGAAACGGTCATCTTCGGTCGGCAGGCGGGGATGCAGGCGGCAGCTGAGGTCAGGAACAAGTAAGCATCTCAGGCGGCAATTCGCAACAGAATGACTCCTCGCTTCCGCATATGAAGAAGTTATTTTTTGGATGAAAATGACATAACTGAGAAAACAGGGTTTCTTGATTGAGAGAAACCCTGTTTTCAGTTCTTGGTTTTCCAGAAAATTTCCAACTTGTCCCTTAGCATTTCCTTTCCGTTAACGTATTCCAGGTTGTTCCAGAATTGCGGATAGAACTGAACATACCTGCGTTCAGCAAAGCGTGCGTCAATCAGCAGGACGACTCCGACGTCGCGTTCACCTCTGATGACCCTTCCGGCAGCTTGAAAAACGTTGTTCAAGCCCGGCAGCTGGTAGGCGTACTGGAAACCGTCTGAATTCTTTTCGTCAAAGTATCTTCTGAGCTCGTCAGTTTCATCGTTTATCATCGGAAGCCCGACGCTGATGATGGCGCAGCCGGAAAGTCTGGTCCCCTTAAGGTCGATTCCTTCGGAGAAGATTCCGCCGAGAACTGCGAATCCGACCAGAGGTTCCTGCGGATTTTCCTCAAAGCTCTCCAGGAAGGCCCGCCTTTGCTTCTCTGACATGGGACTTTCCTGAATGATGGTCCTGGCGTTTGGAAATGCAGTGCTGAACGCTTCGTGGAGTTTTTCAAGATAGCCGTATGACGGACAGAAGACGAGGTAGTTGCCGCAGTGGGCTTCGACCATGACCTTGAGTTCCGAAACAATCGCTGGAAGACTTTCCTCTCTTTTGCGGTACGTAACCTGCGTCTTGTCGTCAATCAGGACTTTCAGGTGATTTGAATCAAACGGAGACGGCAGGGAATAAATCAGACTGTCGAAGCCGCCGAGCATTTCCTGATAGTATTCAAGCGGACTGAGTGTTGCGGAAAACAAGACACTTGATCCGCCGAGGTTCAGGCTCTGATCCAGCAAAGCAGAGGGATTGAGTGAGAAAATCTTTAAATCAAGCAGATTTTCTTCAGCATCATAGCAGAGTTTCGTGCGAAACGTTTCGTCATAGAAACCGCTGATCCTGACGAAGGAAAAGGCTTCAAGAAAACAGTTCAAAAGATTTGGGTATTGGCCTTGGTCGGGATTGTCACGCATCCATTCCTGGGTGAAGTTGATGAATTTTTCAAGCGGGTCAGACAGGCTGTCGAGCTGTTCCTTCATGATCAGGGAGGCCTGGCTGAATTCCTGCATGGGTTCCTTTAGCGTTTCAAGGACTGCCAGAACATCCTCGAGCCTTCTTTTGACATTGCCCGTGCGGGAAAGTTTTCTGACGTCCGATTCGGCAAGAAGAAACGATTCTTCCGAAAGGCTTGAGGTGTACATCTCCTTTGCTCTTGAGACAAGGTTGTGAGCTTCATCAATCAGAAAGCAGCAGTCCGGCTGTCCGTCCGTGAAAAAGCGCTGCAAATAGACCAGAGGATCGAAGAGATAGTTGTAATCACAGATGATGACGTCGCAGAAAAGACTGAGGTCAAGCGAAAACTCAAACGGATCGACTTGATGCAGTCTGGCATAACGTTCGATGACGTCACGCGTAATCATCGTTTCATGTTTCAAAACGTCCTGCATGGCCGGGCGGATGCGGTCATAGTAGCCGATGAAATAAGGATTCTGATCGTCAGGCAGATCCTTTTCCTCCTCAAACGTGATCTTGTCTCTGGCAGTCAGCGTAATTGAACGAAGATTTGGCTTCATCAGCGTGATTGCGTCCTCACATGCCTTGCGCGTGCTTTGCTTGGCAGTGAGGTAAAAGATGCGGCTGCATTTTTCCTCGCCCATGGCCTTCAAGGCTGGAAAAAGCACTGAAACGGTTTTTCCGGTCCCGGTCGGAGCCTCAACGAAGAGCCGTTTTTTCGAAGCGATGGTCTTATAGACGCAAACGGCCAGTTCACGTTGGTTTTTTCTGTATTCAGCAAAGGGAAACCTGAGCATCCTGAGGCTTTTTTGCCTTTGTTCGTGCAGAACGTCTTCAAGTTCGAGCCACTCCTGATATTCGGACACGGCCCGGTTGAAGGTTTCCGAAGCTTCTTTGCGCGTGACGACAATGGTTTTTCTGGACAATTGTTCCGTTGTCGTTTGAAAGTACAGCAAAGTGACCTTCATTTGTGCTAAATCAGATTCTTTCATTAAAATATGAGAATAAATCTTTGCTTGAGCGAAATAAAGGGTTAAAATGTTATTAGGAAGTTCTGAGAATTTGAATGATGAAGTCTTTATTTCCAAAACTTCATCGACGATGTCGCCTGTTTTATGAAGTCCGTCAGCGCGGCCGTGAATCAAAAGGGGAGTTTTTCCTGCGGTGATCTGCATTTTCAGGTCTGTTTCGACTGAAACGTCGTCATCCCATGATGCTTGAATCATTCGATGGATGCGTGAACCGTCAAGCGCGGTATTCCGGCGTCCGGCCCCGCCTGATTTCAAATCCCCTGATTTCAGGGAAAATTCAACGAGCTCCCGAACGCCGACTGATTTAATTTTCACTTTGATCATTCCTTTAAATGAATTGTATCAGAAAACAGAAGAACAGGAAAACATTGTGATTGAATCAGTTATAA
>NZ_DAIUCE010000024.1:16815-21230 GCF_036846325.1 Ligilactobacillus sp.
AATATCAGTTAATGTGTTAAAATTAGAAATGTACGCTATTTTTGCATTTCCGAGTTTTGAATTGATGATATTCAGCAAAGATACGGTCATACTTGAATATATTTGTTAAAGGTGAAGTTTGTAATGGAAAAAGAAAGAAGAAGGGCACTTGGGCACAAGGCGATGAACTTGTTTCAGATTGAGATGTTTCATATCAATCAGGATTCGGAACTGTTCGAAACATCCCCGAAGGAATCGCCTGGTGCCGGCACACGGAAAGCAAAAATCTTCGTAAATGAAGAAAACTTGTTATACAGAATCAGACAGTTCGGAGAAGACGACAAGATCGGCGTGATGAATTTTGCCAATCCGTTCGTTCCGGGCGGTCACTTCATGGACGGGGAAAACGCACAGGAGCAGTGGATCTGCCGGAACAGCTACTTGTTTCCCGAGCTGCGCAAGTTCAGGAGGACGTACTATTATAAGAATGAACTGGATCCGAAAAACGGCTATATCAGCCCGGCATTGATTTATTCACGTCATGTCAAGGTTCTGCGCGATGAAAAGGAAGACCGGATTCTGCCTGATCCGCGCTATGCTGATTTCATCTCGATTGCGGCTCCGAACGTGAATCTGATCAGGCAAAACGGCGTGAAATTTGATCCGGCAACGTTGTACAGCGATATTTTTGAAAAAATCGTCCGTGTTCTGCGTGTCTTCAAGATTCATGAAGACCGCAATCTTGTTTTGGGAGCATTCGGCTGCGGAATCTTCGGCAATGATCCGAAGATGGTGTCCCTGGCGTTCGACAATGCCCTGAAGCGCGAAGAATTCGGCGGATGCTTTGATAATATTTATTTTGACATCATCGATAACAAGCCTGCCCTTGCGGCATTTAAAAAAGAATTTGAGGCGCAGGTCAAATGAGCTTCGGGGAGTTTCCGAAGTTCTTTTTTTGCATTCATGAAGAAAATTGATAATTTTTTGTTCAAGTCTGTTAAAAAAGTTGACAATAAAAAAGATAGAGAGTAGTATATCATGGTAAGTTTAATGAATTTGATGACAAATTCTGATAAATAATGAGCGCTCGCTCGAAAAGAGAGGAATAGCAGAATGTATAAATTGCTTAAGAAAAGAGTCTCGTGGCCTGCAGTTGCGGCTTCCGTAGCCTTTTTAATGGTTCAGGTAATCTGTGACCTGAACCTTCCGTCCCTCACTTCGGATATGATTAATAACGGCGTTGCCAAGGGCGATATTGACTATATCTGGTCAGTGGGCTTCAAGATGCTCGTGGTTGCGGCCATCGGGATGGTCGGGTCAATCGGAAACGTTTATATTGCCGCCAAGGTTGCCCAAAAATCCGGTGCATGCCTTCGCGGGGATATTTTCAAACACGTACTTGGCTTCGGAAATCAGGAAATTGACGGCTTCAGCACGTCTTCTCTGATTACCAGAACGACAAACGACGTCTTGCAGATTCAAAATGTCGTTCTGATGCTTCTCCGCATGATGCTGATGTCGCCTTTGATGGTCATCGGCGCAAGCATCATGGCATATCAAAGCGAAAAGAGACTGACGATGGTCTTTTTGGTTTCAGTACCGTTGCTTGCGATTGCCATCGGCATCGTCATGCGCTTTGCCGTTCCGTTGTTCAAGAGCCTGCAGGGCAAGATTGACAGAATCAATTTGACTTTCCGTGAAGGGCTGACGGGCGTGCGCGTTATCCGGGCATTCCGTCAGGACAAGTTCGAACAGGACCGTTTCAAGGAAGCCAACAAGGATTATACTGAAACGGGGATCAAGGTCTTCAGCATCGTTTCACTGATGTTTCCGGTCATGAATCTGATCCTGAACGGAACGAACATGATGATCGTCTGGTTCGGCGCCAAGCTGATCGGCAACAAGACAATGGAAGTCGGCAATCTTGTCTCGTTCATGACATATGCCAACATGATCCTGTTCAGTTTCATGATGCTTTCAATGGTCTTCGTCTTCATTCCGCGTGCACAGGCTGCAGCTGAACGCTTGAACGAAGTCCTTGATACGAAGTACACGGTAACGGATCCTGATGACCCTGAAGAATTTTCGGCAGATGCTCCTTCCGAGCTTGAATTCGACAATGTCAACTTCTACTACGAAGGTGCTGAAAAGCCTGCCTTAGCCAAAGCTGACTTCAAGGCTTCCGCCGGTCAGACGGTTGCGGTCATCGGCGGCACTGGCTGTGGCAAGTCAACTTTGATCAACCTGATTCCGCGTCTTTATGATGCGACTGAAGGAACGGTCAAAGTCAACGGCAAAGACGTCAGAAGGGTCTCTCAAAAGGATCTGCATGACAGAGTTTCATTCGTGCAGCAAAAAGCAGTCCTGTTCAAGGGAACAATCAGAAGCAACATGCTTTTCGGCAATCCGGATGCGACCGATGAAGACATCTGGCACGCACTGGAAATCGCCCAGGCAAAGGACTTCGTTTCAGAACTTGAAGACGGTCTGGACTCCGTTGTCGAACAAGGCGGCGGGAACTTCTCCGGTGGTCAGAGACAGCGTCTTGCGATTGCGCGCGCATTGATGAAGAAGGCCTCGGTTTATGTATTCGATGATTCGTTTTCAGCTCTGGATTTTAAAACGGATGCCAAGCTTCGTCAGGCGCTGAAAGAAGATCCGGAAATAAGCAACAGCGTTGTTGTAATCGTTGCTCAGCGCGTTTCGACAGTCCTTTCAGCTGACGTGATCATCGTCCTTGACGGCGGTGAAGTTGTCGGCAAGGGCACGCACGAAGAACTCCTGAAGACAAATGAAACATATCGGGAAATCGTCAACTCGCAAATCAGAAAGGGGGACATGTAGATGCCAAGAGGTCCAAAGATGAAGGGAAAACCGGAAAAAGCCAAGAATTTCTGGGGGACGACCAGGCGTTTGCTGGCCTATATGAATCCATGGAAATGGGGCATCATTGCAGTCATTGTCTTTGCAGTCGGGTCCGTTATCTTCCAGATTGTCACTCCGAAGATTTTAGGGAAGGCGACGACCGAAATCTACAAGGGCGTAATGAGCGGCTACATGCAGCTGAAGCTTGGACATGCCGTCTCCAAATTCCCGATTAACTTCACGAAGATTACGCATATTCTGATTGCCGTGGCCGTCTGCTACGTCGTCTCAGGCCTGCTGTCCGTTGCACAGCAGCTGATCATGGCCAACATCTCGCAGAAAATCGTCTATAATCTGCGCCGCGACATGAAGGAAAAGATGCAAAGACTCCCAATCGAATACTACGATACGCACTCAAACGGCGACATCATGTCACGCGCAGTCAACGACATGGACAACATCGGCGGTACCCTGCAGCAGAGTCTAGCACAGCTGGTGACGAGCACCGTCACCTTCGTCGGCGTCTTCTTCATGATGCTTTCAATCAGCTGGAAGATGACGCTGATTGCCTGCGTCACGATTCCGTTGAGCCTGTTCATCGTAATGGTCGTTGCCCCGAAGTCCCAGAAGCACTTTGCGGCACAGCAGAGGAGCCTGGGAATCTTGAACGATCAGGTTGAGGAAAACTATGCCGGACATACTGTCCTGAAGACATTCAACAAGGAAGACGATGTCATTGCGCAGTTCGAGGAAGAAAACGAACGCTACTATGAGGCTTCCTGGAAGGCCCAGTTCATTTCCGGACTGATCATGCCGTTCATGAATCTGATCAAGAACATCGGCTATGTCTTCGTTGCAATCGCCGGCGGAATCGCCGTTGCGCACAAGACGATGGCACTTGGTGACGTTCAGGCGTTTCTGCAGTACGTCAACCAGTTCACGCAGCCGATTACGCAATTGGCAAACCTTGCCAATACGATTCAGGCAACAATCGTTTCTGCCGAACGAATCTTTGAAGTGCTTGACGAAGAGGAAATGAAGGATCCGGCGGAAGTTCTTCCTGACGAGAAGACTGATGCCAAGATCAAGTTTGAACACGTCAAGTTCGGTTATTCCAACAAGGAAATCCTGATGAAGGACTTCAACTTTGAAGCCAATCCGGGCAAGATGGTCGCAATCGTCGGACCAACCGGTGCCGGGAAGACGACTCTGATCAACCTTCTGGAACGCTTTTACGAAATCAAGGGCGGCGTGATCAGAATGGACGGAGTCGACACGCGCGGCATGTCGCGCGACGAATTGCGTTCACGCTTTGCGATGGTGCTTCAGGACACGTGGCTGTTCACGGGCACAATCTATGAAAACATCAAGTACGGTCGTGAAGACGCTACTGATGAGGAAATCATGGCTGCTGCAAAGGCGGCGCACGTTGACACGTTCGTCCGTCAGCTGCCTAAGGGATATGATACGGTCTTGAATGAAGAAGCCTCCAACATTTCCCAGGGGCAACGTCAGCTGCTGACGATTGCGCGTGCCTTCCTGGCAGATCCGGAGGTGCTTATCCTGGATGA
>NZ_DAIUCE010000025.1:0-21149 GCF_036846325.1 Ligilactobacillus sp.
GGAACGTAGCTGATTTTTTTGTCTATTTCGTCCTCATCATCGGGAAATTTATTAAGACAAAATCAAACTTGCACCACGCAAAAAAGCACCCGCCCCCATAGAGCGAGTGCTTTTTTCCTTGCGATAATCGAAAATTAACGCTTGGAGAATTGTGAAGCCTTACGAGCTTTCTTAAGACCTGGCTTCTTACGTTCTTTCATACGTGCATCACGTGTCAAGAGACCTGCACGCTTGAGAACGCCACGGAAATCCGGGTCAACTTCGAGCAATGCACGAGCGATACCATGACGTGTAGCGCCTGCTTGGCCGGAGAAACCACCACCGTTTACGTTTACCAAAACGTCATATTGACCTTTTGTTTCCGTAACAGCAAATGGTTGTACCATAACTTCGCGTAAGTTTGCAAATGGAACATATTCTTCTGCAGGTTTGCCGTTCATCGTGATCTTGCCTGTACCAGGAACCAAGATTACACGAGCGACAGAGTTTTTACGACGGCCTGTGCCGCGATATTGTACTTGTGCCAAAATCGTTTTCCTCCTAGGTTAGATTAAGTTAGTGATATCCAGAACTTCTGGGTTTTGTGCTGCATGCTTGTGATCTGCGCCACGGTATACATGAAGCTTCTTAGCTTGCTGACGGCCAAGGGAACCCTTTGGAAGCATGCCCTTAACGGACAATGCGATAAGCTTTTCCGGATCCTTTTCACGGTAATCACCAGCTGTACGAGCCTTCAAGCCACCTGGATGGTTTGAGTGATGGTAATAGATCTTGTTCTTGTCCTTATGACCTGTCAAGGCAACCTTTTCAGCATTGACAACGACTACGTAGTCGCCTGTATCAACATTTGGTGTAAATGTTGGTTTGTTCTTACCGCGTAATACGGAAGCCACAACAGCTGACAAACGGCCCAAAGGCACATCTGTTGCGTCTACGACATACCACTTACGTTCTACTTCGCCTGGTTTTGCAATATATGTTGTACGCACGTTAATTTCCTCCATTTGATGTATACATGTTTGACATACAATAAGATTAACGGGGCTTACTGTGGGGCAAACAATACCAAATACTATATTACGATTTTTATTCGATATAGTCAATTGAAATTCTCTTAAAAATTTAAAGAATCTGCAATTTTTCCTCAGTCATAATAGACTTCCTTTAAATACAGTCCGCTGGCAGGCGCCGTTTCGCGACATTCGTTTCTGTCCTTGACCTCGTACAATCTCAGAAAATCATGCACGGGGCGTTTGCCGTTGCCGATTTCAAGCAGCGTTGCCACCATGATTCTGACCTGGTTGTACAGGAAGCCATTGCCGCAGAATTCAAAGATGATTTCGTCGTTTTCCCTGTCTTCTCTGACGGTTGCCTCATAAATCGTGCGAACATGATTCGTCGTCTGGCTGCCGGAAGCAACAAAACTTGAAAAATCATGCGTTCCCACCAGGTCGGGCATGGCTTCCTTGATTTTTTCAACGTCCAGCGGATATTTGTAGTGACCTGTGTAGAAACGCTTGAATGGGTTCGTAAATCGTCCGCGACTGACGCGGTACATGTAGCGCTTGCCATGCGTCGTAAAACGAGCATGAAAGTCGTTTGGAACTATTTCGCAGCCGATGACCTCGCAGTCCAGCGGAAGCATTGAATTCAGCCCCCTGAGCATTCCTTCCGCCGGAATGTCATGCGGAAAGTCAAAATGAACAACCTGTCCCAGAGCGTGAACGCCGGCATCCGTTCTGCCGGAGCCATAGATTGTGATGTAATCAGAATTTTTGCTCATCTTGTTGACGGCGGCTTCAAGCACTGATTGAACGGTCCTCTGGTTCGGCTGTACTTGAAAGCCGGCAAAATTGGTGCCGTCATAAGCAAGTGTAATCTTGTATCTTCTAGTCATTAAAATTTCCTCAAAACAAATAGCAGAATCGTCACGACTGCAAACAAAATCACCGCAATCGTGTCAATTTTGGTCCAAACCTGTACTCTGTATTTCGTCCGGCCTTCGCCTCCGCGATAACCGCGTGCCTCCATTGCCGTCGCAAGTTCTTCCGCGCGGTTGAACGAACTGACGAACAATGGAATCAACAGCGGAATCACGGCCTTGATCCGTTGCATCAAGGTTCCTTCCGAAAAATTGACGCCGCGCGACCTTTGCGCATTCATGATCTTTTCCGTTTCGTCCATCAGAGTCGGCACAAAGCGCAATGCGATTGAAAGCATCAGGGAAATTTCGTATACCGGGACCTTGACGGCCTTGAGCGGCTTTAAAAGCGACTCGATTGCATCGGAAATTTCAAGCGGCGCAGTCGTCAGAGTCAGAAGCGTCGACATGAAAATAATCAAAACGAAGCGGCAGAAGACGTAAAAGCCGTTGACGATTCCGAAATGCGTCAATGACAGCGGGCCAAATTCCCAGTAGACGTGGCCGCCTCTGGTGAAGAACACCTGCAGGAGCACGGTGAAGACAATCAGGCCAAGCAAAGGTCTGACGCCTTTGATGAAGAATCCGATGCCAAGGTCGGAAAACCTGACGCACATCAAGACGAATGCCGCAAGCAGCAGGTACGTCTGCCAGTTATTGCACAGGAAAATGATTGCCACAAAATAGAAACTGAGCACCAGCTTGTTTCTGGCATCCATCCGGTGAACCAGAGAATCACCGTTGATGTAACGCCCGAGCAAAAGCTTATTCATCTGCAGAACCCCCTTTTATCCTGTCCGCCAGAATCTGCGCCAATTCTTTTTTTGTCAGCGGAAGAGAAGCGAACTTCATCCCGCTTGCCGTCAGTTTTTCGGCAAACTTGGTCGTCTGCGGCAGATCGAGGTGATGTTCTCTGAGCCATTCAGGTTTTGAAAACAAGGCTTTGGGCGTCGTATCGGCAATCAGTCTGCCATGTTCCAAAACCAGCGCATGGTCGGCATAATCAGCGACGTCGTTCATCTGGTGCGTTACCAAAATGATTGTCATCCCGTTTTTGTGAAGTCTTGAAAAAAGCTGCATCATTTCCAGACGACCCATGGGATCAAGTCCTGCCGTCGGTTCGTCCAGAACCAAAATTTTCGGCTCCATTGCCAAAATGCCGGCAATTGCCACGCGCCGCATCTGCCCTCCGGAAAGCTCAAACGGAGACTTGTCCAGAACCTCATCGGGAAGATCGACCATTTTGGCCATCCTGACTGCGATTGCTTCTGCCTCCTCGTCTGACTTGCCGAAATTTTTCGGAGCAAACGCAATGTCTTTTCTGACCGTTTCCTCAAACAGCTGCGCTTCAGGAAATTGAAAGACAAACCCGACTTCTCTTCTCAGATCGCCGAGTTCCCTGTTCTGCGTTTCCGGCGTAATCTGATGTCCGTTGACTTCCAGGCATCCTTCAGTCGGTTTCAGCAAGCCGTTCAAATGCTGCATCAGAGTCGACTTGCCGCTTCCGGTGTGGCCGATGACGGCGGTATAGCTTCCGTCCGCTATCTCAAGCGAAATGTTCTCCAATGCCTTATGTTCCATCGGCGTGCCCGCCTGATAGCTGTAGCTTAATTTTTCAACGCGGATCGGCATAACCAGTCAACCATCCCTTCTTCATCCAGATATTCATTCGGAACATCGATTCCATTTTCCTTCAGCTCTTTCTTCAACGCTTCGGGGTATGGCAGATCAAGCCCGATTTTCGTCAGCAGATCGCCGCTCGCAAAAATTTTCTCCGGCACGTCGTCATCAATGATCCTGCCGTCATTCAAGACGATGACGCGATCGGCCAGGCTGGCTTCATCAATATCGTGCGTGATCGAGATAATGGTGAAATCTTCCTCATCGTTCAGCCGGCGCATCAGCCCGACGATGTCTCTTTTCCCTTCCGGATCCAGCATGCTTGTCGATTCGTCAAAAATAATGATCTTCGGTCTTACGGCCAGAACACCGGCAATGGCAACGCGCTGTTTCTGCCCCCCGGAAAGACGCACGGGCTCGTGTTTTGCAAATGCGGTCATGTCGACTGCTTCCAAAACTTCTTCAACGCGCTTCAGCATTTCGGCACGCGGAATCCCCCTGTTCTCCATGCCGAACGCCACGTCTCCTTCAACGTCTGCTCCAACGAACTGGTTGTCTGGGTTCTGGAAGACCATGCCGATGCGTTCTCTGACGTCCCACACGGTTTCTTCCGTTAAATGCAGTCCGTCAACTTCAATCGACCCGGACTCGGGCATGAGAAGACCGTCAATGCACCGTGCCAGAGTCGACTTGCCGCTTCCGTTGTGTCCGATCAGTGCCACCCACTGGCCTGCTTCAATTTCTAAATTAACGTTATCCAGTGTTTTTCTTTCATCTTCAGCCGAATATGAAAATGTCAGATTCTTGATTTTAATTATTGAGCTCAATCTACTTCCCCGCTCTCATTGTATTAGGAATATCATACCACATTTTATAAAAAAAAAGCCATGCCGCAAATTGTCAACTTGCGGACACGACATTTCTAAATAACCTGTTCATCAATCCAGGCCTGATAAAAGGTCGCTTCCTCTTCGGTAACGCATGGCCTGTAGGCATTCAATTCAACCTGGGCCTGATCATACCTCCGCCAGAGAATCGTGCTCAAAAAAGTCAGTCCCAGCCTGTAATCATGAGCCTTCCTTTGATTCATCCGTTCAACTTTTTCCTGCAGATCAGCAAAGATTGCAAGCGCCCTGTCACGCCGATGGAGCCCGACGTTGCATGACAGTCGCAGATATTCGAGTTCGGCACTGTATTTTTCAGAAGAAATCGTATCCATATAGGCCATGCACTCCTCAAAAGTTTCGACTCTGAAAAGACAATATGCGATCTGAAGCTCGTCAACCGGCCTGAAATTCAGGATTCTGGTATCGGACAGCGAGATGACCGTCTTGTAAATGCCGAGCAATTGTGCTGCCGGCAAAAGGTACACCGCCTGTTTGCGATGCCTGGTAACTTTTGACCTGTAGGAAATCCTTCCTGCCGCAACATACAGCGCGAAAAAAACGCAGGCACCGGCAAAAATCAGATTATTCCAGGTAAAATCGCAGACGCTGCTGACCAGGACAACGGTTGTCAGCACCAGTGCCAGAATGCTTCGCCGCAGACAAGCGTTAAAACGAACAATAATTTCATTTTCGACAAATTTTTCAACCGTCGAATCAACAACATAATGAACGTTTTTCATCAGGCGCGAAGAAACGGCTTCAAATGAGCGTTCCTTTTGTTCATATCCGGAATCGTTTTTTAAAAGAAAACCGGTCAGACAAACGCTGCATCCCCAGACCAAAACGAGACACAAAAGCAATAGCGCACCGTTTAAAAAATTTTCTCCCGTCATGAAATAAAGCAGAGAACTTATCGAAAGCATCAGCCATGATGCGGTTTCCAGCAAATTTCTCAAAAACAGACTATGTATCCATTCGTTCCAGCTGTCGAAGCTTTTTTTAGGCATCACCAGGACGGCAATCTGCCATAGATGGAAAAGCATCGCAAAAATCCCGGCAATTGCATAAATCATGGCAAATTTCGATTCATAGAGTTTGGTCTTGTATATATATGCATTAAAGAACAGGAAAACGCTCCAAAAACTTGCCAATATGATCGTAATCCCGCGCCAGATTTTGACTTTCATTTAAACATTTTCAAGAACAACAACAAAATTATTCGTTCCTTTCATACAAAACAATAGAGCATTGGCGATATTATGTTTCATTATACAAGAATTATTTGAAGTTTAATAGAAAAACTCACGATAAAAAACTAACTTTCTTACGTGGACCAGACATAACTAAAAAAGGCCTGGACATCATCTCCAGGCCAAAAAAAAAATCACTTTTTACAATGAAGGTTTCGCAGGTTCCGCAACCTGTTACTTAGGACTAGACTCGGATTTTAACCCAACATCGTAACGCCCAGTTATCATTGTAAAAGTGACAGTTTTCTTATTTGATTGCTATTGAATTAGTCAACTAATTCAAGCACAGCCATCTTTGCAGCATCGCCGCGGCGAGCATCCATCTTGATGATGCGTGTGTAACCACCGTTACGGTTTTCGAAACGAGGTGCAACATCGTCAAAAAGTTTTTGCAAAGCAGTTTGAACAACGACCTTGTCTTCTTCTTCCTTAACGTCTGCAATAACATCCATCATGAATGCAGCTGCACGACGACGTGAAGCGAGATCGCCCTTCTTGCCTAATGTGATCATCTTGTCAGCAAACTTGCGTACTTCTTTAGCACGAGTTTCTGTTGTAACAATACGACCATTAACGATCAAATCAGTTGTCAAGTTGCGTAACATTGATTTGCGGTGTGCGCTTGTGCGTCCTAATTTGCGGTAAGCCATGAACAGATTCCCTCCCTTAATTGAAAAATATTAGTCATCATGACGTAATGATAAACCAAGATCTGCCAACTTAGCCTTGACTTCTTCCAATGACTTGCGGCCCAGATTACGAACCTTCATCATGTCAGATTCAGACTTGTTTGTCAAAGCCTGCACAGTATTGATACTTGCACGCTTCAAGCAGTTGTATGAACGAACGGACAAATCGAGTTCTTCAATTGTCATTTCGAGCATCTTTTCCTTATGCGTTTCTTCCTTTTCGACCATGATTTCAGCATTCTTAGCTTCATCTGTCAAATTAACGAATAACGCCAAATGTTCCGTTAAGATCTTAGCGGACAGACTAATTGCTTCGCTAGGCGTGATTGAGCCGTTAGTCCATACGTCTAATGTTAACTTGTCATAATCATTTTTTTGACCAACACGTGTTTTTTCTACTTGGTAGTTGACACGTTCGATCGGGGTATAAATCGAGTCGATTGCTAATACGCCGATTGGCATATCATCTGCCTTAGCCTTGTTTTCATTTGCGGAAACGTAGCCACGACCTTTGTTTGCAGTCATCCGTGCATGGAATGAAGCACCATCAGCAACCGTACAGATGTAAAGATCCGGATTGAGGATTTCAACATCGCTGTTCGTGCTGATATCGCCGGCAGTAACTTCCTTAGGTCCAACAATATCGAATTCCAATGATTGTGGTTCTTCGGAGTTGAGTTTCAATGCAACTTTCTTGAGATTCAAAATGATTTCAGTCACGTCTTCAAGCACACCTTTTACAGTGGAGAATTCGTGCAAAACGCCATCAATTTGAACGTCTGTGATAGCAGCACCTGGTAATGAAGAAAGCAAGATACGACGAAGCGAATTGCCTAATGTCGTACCATAGCCACGTTCAAGCGGTTCAACGACAAACTTGCCATAGTTATTGCTTTCTTCAACTTTGTGAATTTTTGGTTTTTCAAATTCGATCATTCTTATCTTTACCCCTTTCAAAACGTAACGTGTAATCTGGCGAAAACATTATGAAGTGTACCCTCAAAATGAATACTGATCCACATTAAACACGACGGCGTTTTGGAGGACGGCATCCGTTATGAGGCACTGGTGTGACATCCTTGATAGATGTAACTTCAAGTCCTGTTGCTTGAAGCGCACGAATTGCTGCTTCACGACCGGAACCAGGACCCTTGACTGCGACTTCAACGTTCTTCATACCATGATCCATTGCGCCCTTGGCAGCTGCTTCAGCTGCCATTTGTGCGGCAAACGGCGTGGACTTACGTGAACCCTTGAAGCCTAATGCACCTGCAGATGACCATGCAACAGCGTTACCATGAACGTCTGTGATCATAACAAGTGTGTTATTGAATGTGGAATGAATATGTGCAACACCGCTTTCGATATTCTTCTTGACACGGCGCTTGCGAGATTTCTTTACTGCCATGAAATAGCTAACCTCCTTACTCTAGATTATTTCTTCTTACCGGCAATAGTTACCTTAGGGCCTTTGCATGTACGTGCATTGTTCTTCGTGTTCTGTCCACGAGATGGCAAATGACGACGATGGCGAAGGCCGCGGTATGATCCGATTTCAGAAAGACGCTTGATGTTGAGGGATACTTCACGACGAAGGTCACCTTCTACCTTGTAGTTGTCAACAACTGCACGGATCTTGTCTTCCTGATCTGAAGTCAAGTCACGAACACGAACATCTTCTGAAACACCTGCTTCTGCCAGAATCTTCTTAGCAGTAGTATCACCGATACCGTAGATGTATGTTAAGCCGATTACGATACGCTTGTCACGTGGTAAATCGACACCTGCAATACGAGCCATTTATTTTCACCTCCTCAAATTATTAGCCTTGACGTTGTTTGTGCTTAGGATTGTCACAAATAACCATAACGCGACCCTTGCGCTTGATTACTTTGCAATGTTCGCACATCGGTTTAACTGATGGTCTTACTTTCATTAATCATACCTCCTGAATAGTTTCGAAGTACAATCTATTTAAAGCGATAGGTAATGCGACCCTTAGTCAAATCGTAAGGGGACATTTCAACTGTAACCCTGTCACCTGGTAAAATACGAATGTAGTGCATGCGAATCTTGCCGGAAACGTGAGCAAGAATCTCGTGTCCGTTTTCGAGTTCAACTTTAAACATCGCATTGGGCAACGTTTCTTTGATCGTACCCTCAATTTCAATCACATCATCTTTCGCCACGCAAAAGTACCTCCTTAAATTTTGGTTTTAAAACTTTACACGTCAAAATGTGAGAAGCTTTTTTGGAGTCCCACCTTTTTCCGCAGGGCAATTTTCCAAATTTTGGGCAAACTGCACCTATTGAAAAGATAAACCTGAATTATCATATCACAATAGACTTGTGGTTGCAAGCACTACTGCCAAAAAAATGACAATTCAGGTTCTGTTGAAATTTCTATTTGATCTGATCCAGAATTTTCTTGATATCAGCGAAGACCTTGTCGATATCCTGGTTGCCGTTCACTTCATGAAGCAGGCCTTGTTTCCTGTAAAAATCAAGCAATGGCGTGTTCATCTTGATATTGACGTCAAGGCGATTCTTGACCGTTTCAGGCTTGTCGTCTTCTCTCTGGAAGAATTCGTGACCGCCGCAACGATCGCAAGTGCCTTCAACTTTTGTCGGATTGAAAACCTTGTGATAAGTTGCACCGCAATCGCGGCAGATGTAGCGGCCTGTCAAGCGTTCCATCAATGATTCAGGATCAACGTGAATGTTGATGACGCAATTGAGCGGCTTGCCAAGTTCCCTGCCGAATTCGTCCAAAGCTTCTGCCTGAGCCATGTTGCGCGGAAAACCGTCCAACATATAGCCGTCATTCACGTCATCTTTTGCCAGACGTTCCTTAACGATGCCGTTCGTAACTTCGTCAGGAACAAGTTCGCCCTTATCAATAAACTTCTTAGCTTCAAGGCCCATCGGCGTGCCGTTCTTCATCGCAGCACGGAAAATATCACCCGTTGAAATGTGCGGAATCCTGTATTCATCCACGATTTTTTCAGCTTGAGTTCCCTTGCCTGCGCCGGGAAGACCCATCAACATAAGATTTAATGCCATGACAATTTCTCCTTTATTATTCAATGTCTTACTCGTTAATTATACCTTAAATGCCTGTTCAATAGTAGGAAAAATAACGCTGCCGCTTAAAAATACAGTGCGTTGAAAGCTCTGCATTTCATAAAAAAAGAAGCCGGGGAAACCCGGCTTCTCATCTGGCAGCGTTAGGCTTCGTCACGAATGAAACCAACATATTCACGCTTCATCATCATACCTTGTAACTGGCGCATTGTTTCGAGAGTAACCCCGACAACAATCAGCAAACTCGTACCGCCTAATCCGATCGATTCATCCAAGCCCCAGACGGAGGATGCAATCAATGGAATCAAGGAAACAAGTCCCAAGAATAATGAACCAACGGAACTCAAACGCATTAAGAGACCTGATACATACTTCTCCGTTTCCTTGCCCGGCCAGACAGAAGGAATGTAACTGCCTTGCTTTTGCAAGTTTTCAGCCAGTTTTTCAGGGTTGACCTGAACAAAGGCATAGAAGAATGTAAACACAATGATCAAAACAGTATACAGAATCATACCTGGAGTCGTCTGCATGTTGAAAAGATTGCTCATCACCTGATACCAGGTATCTTCTGAGTGATTTTGAGTAAAGAGCATCAAAATCGTCTGCGGCGTAGCAATAAATGAACTTGCAAAGATAACCGGAATAACACCGGCAATGTTGATCTTCAACGGAAGATACGAACTCTCTGAAGCTCCTGCAAGACGTCTCGTATATTGAATCGGAATCTTGTAATTAGCCTGTTGGACGTAAGTTACGAACGTTACGATAACCAAGATGACCAATGCAAGAACGACAACATACAAAATTGGCTGCCAGATATTGGAAGCACTCTTGAACTGTTCAACGTAAATCTGATGAACGCCAACGGGAACACGAGCCAGAATGCCAGCCATGATAATCATGGAAATCCCGTTGCCAAGACCGCGTTCCGTAATCATGTCACCTAGCCAGGTCGTGAACATGGTACCACCAGTTAAAATGATACCGATACTGATATACGTCTTAACACCTGGATGTTGGACCAGGTTCAAGCTACTCATGTAGTTGAAACCGGCCGTAATACCGATTGATTGTATAAACGCAAGCACGATCGTTAAATATCTCGTATATTGGTTGAGCTTACGACGACCTACTTCCCCTTGTTTACCTAATTCAACAAATCGTGGAACAATGTCCATTTGCAACAATTGAATAACGATTTGAGCAGTAATATATGGAGAAACACCCATTGCGAGAATGGAATAGTTTGTCAAACCGCCACCGCTAAAAGTATTCAAGATACTAATTAACCCTGAAGACGCAACGCTTTGCAAAGCTTTAGCGTTGATCCCAGGGACAGTGATGTAAGTGCCTAAACGAAATACAATCAAGACACCTAATGTAAATAAGATTTTTTGACGAATCTCTTTTACAGCAAAGGCGTTCTTCATTGTTTTAAGCATTTATTACATCACCTCAGCTGTACCGCCTGCTGCTTCGATGGCTGCTTTGGCAGATGCAGAGAACTTGCTTGCCTTAACAGTAAGCTTCTTCTTCAATTCACCATTACCCAAGACCTTGATACCATCTTTTTCATCTTTAACAACACGTGTTTCGACCAGCAATGCCGGCGTAACTTCCGTGCCGTCTTCAAATTTGTTTAATGTTTCCAAGTTAACAATTGCGTAATCCTTGCGATTTACGTTCTTGAAACCGCGCTTAGGCATACGACGGAACAATGGCATTTGTCCACCTTCAAAACCTACACGCACTTTGCTACGAGCCTTTTGACCCTTTTGGCCACGGCCTGCAGTCTTACCATTGCCGGATGAAGTACCACGACCTACGCGGTTGCGCAATTGACGTGAGCCTTCTGCTGGCTTTAATTCATGTAATTTCATTAGGGTTGGCACCTCCATTCTTCTAAATAATAATTATTTAGCCAATTCAACGTCCACTAAATGATTGATCTTGCGGATCACACCACGCATAGCAGCATTGTCAGGAACAACAACAGAGCTATTGACACGTCCAAGGCCAAGGCCCTTAACGATGTCGCGTTGGTTTTGAGGACGTCCGATGACAGAACGAACTAATGTAACTTTCAAGTTAGCCATGAATTTGTCCTCCTTAATTATTCTGCTAAATGCTGTACGGAAACACCGCGCATTGCAGCAACTTCTTCAGCATCCTTCATTCTTGACAAACCATCCATTGTTGCGCGAACAACGTTGATTGGTGTGTTGGAGCCCAATGATTTACTTGTAACATCAGCAACTCCGGCAAGTTCCATAACGGCACGAACTGCACCGCCGGCTGCAACCCCAGAACCTGCTTCAGCTGGCTTAAGCAAGATGCGGCTACCGCTGTATTGACCGATAACTTCGTGAGGAAGTGTTGTTCCGACCATTGGAACTTTGATCAAGTTCTTACGAGCAGCATCAACAGCCTTGCGAATAGCTTCCGGAACTTCTTGAGCTTTACCTGTACCGAAGCCCACGTGACCATTGTGGTCGCCAACGATAACCAAAGCTGCAAAACGGAGGCGACGGCCACCTTTAACAACTTTAGTGATACGGTTGATTGCAACGACGCGGTCTTCTAAATCTAATTGAGCTGGATCAATAAAAGTCATAAACGTTATTTCCTCCTTTTCCTAAAAGTCTAAGCCGTTTTCGCGTGCAGCTTCAGCCAAAGCCTGCACACGACCATGATAAAGGTATCCGCCACGGTCAAATACAACTTCTTTGATACCCTTGTCTGCAGCACGTTTAGCAACTACAGCACCAACTGAAGCAGCTTGTTCAGTCTTTGTGCTGCCGCTAACTTCACTGTCTAAAGTAGAGGCACTAACTAGCGTCACACCCGCTACGTCATCAATAACTTGAGCGTAGATGTTTTTGTTTGAACGATAAACATTTAAGCGTGGGCACTCAGCAGTACCAGAGATTTTACCACGGACACGCGTATGACGTTTTTGACGTGTCTTATTCTTGTCTGGTTTTGAAATCACAATTTTCACCTCTTAATTGAAATTAAAACAGCATCATGCTGCAAGATTATTTACCAGTCTTACCTTCCTTACGACGAACAAATTCGCCAACGTAGCGAATACCTTTGCCCTTGTAAGGTTCTGGTGCACGAGTTGCACGAATGCGAGCTGCACAATCGCCAACTTCTTCCTTATTGATACCGGAAACGATAATTGAAGTTGCAGATGGTGTTTCATAAGTAATGCCATCTTCTTCTTCAAATTCTACAGGGTGAGAATAGCCAACGTTCAAGACGAGCTTCTTACCTTGCATTTGTGCACGGTAACCAACACCACGAAGTTCAAGTTCCTTCTTGAAACCTTCTGAAACGCCAACAACCATGTTGTGGAAGTTTGCACGCGTTGTACCATGCAATGATTTAGACTTGTTGTCATCAGATGAACGTTCAAAAGTTACAACGTTGCCTTCAACGTTGATTTTGATCAAATCTGAAAATTCACGAGTTAATTCACCCTTAGGACCCTTGACAGTCACGACGTTGCCGTCTTGCTTGACTTCAACTCCTGCAGGCAATTCAACTGCTTTATAACCAATACGACTCACGGAATGGACACCTCCTTGCGGTTAATTTATATTACCAAACGTAAGCAATTACTTCGCCGCCAATTTTCTTAGCGCGTGCATCTTTGTCTGTCATGACACCTTCAGATGTTGACAGGATAGCGATGCCCAAGCCGTTAAGAACCTTAGGAACAGCGTCTGCTTTAACGTATGAACGCAAGCCTGGCTTAGAGATACGACGAAGACCAGAAATTACGCGTTCGTTATTTTTACCATATTTCAAGAATACGCGGATGATGCCTTGCTTGTCATCATCGATGTATTCAACATCACGGATAAATCCTTCATTCTTAAGGATTTCAGCGATGTCACGTTTCATCTTTGAAGCAGGAACTTCTACGGATTCGTGCTTTACCATGTTGGCATTGCGAATACGTGTCAAGAAGTCTGCAATTGGATCAGTCATTGCCATGTTGTTTGCCTCCTTTATAGAATATTTGGATTACCAGCTAGCCTTTTTCATGCCAGGGATTTGACCCTTGTGGGCAAGGTCGCGCAGGCAAACACGGCATAACTTAAATTTACGATATACAGAATGTGGACGACCACAGCGTTCGCAACGTGTGTAAGCTTGTGTCGAGAACTTGGCTGGTCGGTGATTTCTTACAACTTGTGACTTTTTAGCCAATGTAATACCCCCTTATTTAGCGAATGGCATTCCGAGTTGTGTCAAAAGTTCGCGTGATTCTTCATCAGTGTTGGCTGTCGTAACGATAACGATATCCAAACCGCGTACTTTGTTAACATTATCAAAATCAATTTCAGGGAAGATCAATTGTTCACGTACACCCAATGTGTAGTTGCCGCGACCGTCGAAGGCGCGCTTGCTTACACCGTGGAAATCACGCACACGTGGCAATGAAACTGAAACCAACTTGTCTAAGAATTCGTACATACGTTGGCCGCGAAGCGTAACTTTGGCACCGATGGCCATGCCTTCGCGAAGACGGAAACCGGCGATAGACTTCTTAGCACGTGTAATTACAGGCTTCTGACCAGCAATCAGTGTAAGTTCTTCGACAGCTTCATCCAAATTCTTAGCGTTTGCTACAGCATCACCAACACCCATATTGATAACGATCTTATCAATCTTTGGTGCTTGCATGATTGATGTGTAATTGAATTTTTCCATCATTGATGGAACGATTTCTTTATCATATTTTTCTTTTAAACGATTGACCATGAAGAATAGTTCCTCCTTTCTCGACTAATTAGTCTTCTTTATATTCGATAGCATTTCCGGATTTCTTGGAAACACGAACTTTCTTGCCATCAACAACCTTGAAGCCAACACGTGTTGGTTCGTTTGTAGATGGGTCAATAAGCATAACGTTAGAAACATGAATTGGTGCTTCAAATTCAACGATACCGCCATTTGGGTTTGCGTTGTTTGGCTTTTGATGTTTCTTAACGACGTTTACGCCTTTAACGACCACGCGATCCTTGGCAGGCAATACGCGTAATACAACGCCTTCCTTGCCCTTGTCCTTACCGGCGATCACTTTAACTTTGTCATTGCTTTTGATGAACATTCTGCTTGCGCACCTCCTTGCCTGATATACGGTTATTACAATACTTCAGGTGCTAAGGAAACAATCTTCATGAAGTTTCCGTCACGTAATTCACGAGCAACCGGCCCGAAAATACGTGTACCCTTAGGTGACTTATCTTCACCGATAATTACAGCGGCATTTTCATCAAACTTGATGTAAGAACCGTCTGCACGGTGTGCACCAGACTTTGTACGAACAACAACAGCCTTGACAACATCGCCTTTTTTGACAACGCCACCTGGTGTTGCTTGTTTAACAGTAGCAACAATAATGTCACCGATATTTGCAGTCTTCACACGAGAACCGCCCAAGATCTTGATAACCAAGATTTCACGAGCACCTGAATTATCAGCGACTTTCAAACGACTTTCTTGTTGGATCACAGTATGTGACCTCCTTTCGCTATTAGATAGATCAGAATACGAATGTTAAGTTGATTATCAGATTAGATAATAACTGCTTTTTCAACGATTTCTAATAAACGGAAACGTTTTGTAGCTGACAATGGGCGTGTTTCCATAATCTTGACGATGTCGCCAACTTTTGCTTCGTTGTTTTCGTCATGTGCCTTGTACTTCTTGGAATACTTGACACGCTTGCCGTAAACTTTGTGGTTAACATAAGTTTCAACAACAACTGTGATTGTTTTATCCATCTTGTCAGAAACGACACGTCCTTGATAGACTTTGCGTTGGTTACGACCTTCACTCATGCGCGATTAGCCTCCTTCTTCGTATTCTTACTTGTTTAATTCTTTTTGACGCAATACTGTCTTGATGCGTGCAATCGACTTGCGAACTTCCTTTAAGCGAGCCGTATTTTCTAATTGACCGGTAGCTAATTGGAAACGCAGGTTGAATAATTCTTCTTTGAATTGCTTTTCTTTTTCAAGCATTTCAGCAGTGGTTAATTCATTAAGTTCATTAATCTTCATTTGATTCGCCACCTACCTCACGTTTTACAAACTTTGTCTTGACTGGGAGTTTGTGTGATGCCAAACGCAATGCTTCACGGGCAATTTCTTCAGAAACGCCGCCGATTTCAAACATAACCTTGCCGCGCTTAACTGGAGCTACCCAACCTTCTGGAGCACCTTTCCCAGAACCCATACGAACACCGATAGCCTTAGCTGTGTAAGACTTGTGAGGGAAAATCTTAATCCAAACTTTCCCACCACGCTTCATGTAACGAGTCATTGCAATACGAGCAGCTTCGATTTGACGGTTCGTGATCCAATGTGAATCAAGAGCCTGCAAACCAAATTCGCCGAAAACAACTTCCTTGCCGCCTTTAGCTTCACCGCGCATCTTACCGCGGAATTCACGACGGTGCTTTACACGTTTTGGTACTAACATAGATTATTTCCCTCCTTTGCTGTTATCTTTCTTTTCTGGCAAAACTTCGCCACGGTAGATCCATACCTTAACGCCCAACTGGCCGTATGTCGTGCGAGCTTCAACCCATGCATAGTCGATATCAGCACGCAATGTGTGCAATGGAACGGTACCTTCTGAGAAACGTTCGATACGAGACATGTCAGCACCGTTCAAGCGTCCTGCAACTTGGACCTTGATACCTTGTGCACCAGCACGCATCGTACGTTGGATGGCTTGCTTCATAGCACGACGGAAAGCAACACGGTTTTCCAATTGTTGTGCAATGCTTTCGCCAACAAGCTTAGCATCCAAATCAGGCTTCTTGATTTCCACAATGTTGATGTGTACTCGCTTGCCTGTCAAATTATTCAATTCTTTACGAAGCTTTTCTACTTCAGAACCGCCTTTACCGATTACCATACCTGGCTTTGCTGTATGGATTGAAACGTTAACGCGCTTTGCTGCACGTTCAATTTCAACGGTAGAGACAGAAGCGTCGGCTAACTTCTTTTCAATGTATTTGCGGATGTGCAAATCTTCGTGAAGGTTTGATGCAAAGTCTTTTTCAGCGTACCATTTTGCATCCCAGTCACGAATGATACCAACACGTAACCCTGTAGGATTAATTTTTTGACCCACGCGTTATCCCTCCTTATTTAACAGATACAACAACTGTGATGTGACTTGTGCGCTTGTTGATTGGAGAAGCAGAACCCTTAGCACGAGGACGGAAACGCTTCAATGTTGGTCCTTCGTTTGCATAAGCTTCGCTTACATACAAATCTTCGACATCCAAATCAAAGTTGTTTTCTGCATTCGCAATTGCAGATTTCAATACTTTTTCAACTAAGAAAGCACCGGATCTTGGTGTGAACTTCAAGATACCCAATGCTTCAGCAACACTCTTACCGCGAATAAGATCGATCACAAGACGTGCCTTACGTGCAGGGATTCGAACTGTCTTGGCAGTTGCTTTTGCTGATGTTACTTGTTCAGCCATTTTTTATCCTCCCTTGATTACTTGCCTGTCTTCTTATCGTCTGCTGCATGGCCGTGGAACGTACGGGTTGGAACGAATTCACCCAATTTATGTCCTACCATATCTTCTTGAATGTAAACTGGAACATGCTTACGTCCATCATACACAGCAATTGTGTAGCCAATGAAGCTAGGGAAGATCGTGGAACGACGTGACCATGTCTTGATAACTGACTTCTTTTCTTGATCAGCTTGTGCTTCAACCTTCTTCATCAAGTGTTCATCGACGAAAGGTCCTTTTTTCAAACTACGACTCAAAGTATGTCCTCCTTTCGGAACATTAACCGCCTTTATGCGGCATGGAGATTATTTCTTGTTGCGACCGCGAACGATCAACTTGTTAGAACGAGCTTTCTTGGAACGAGTCTTGTTGCCGGCTGTCTTCTTGCCCCATGGAGACATAGGAGATGGACGACCAACAGGAGCTTTACCTTCACCACCACCGTGTGGGTGATCGTTAGGGTTCATTACGGAACCGCGAGATTGTGGACGCTTGCCCATCCAACGGGAACGACCTGCTTTACCGATATTGATCAATTCGTGTTGTTCATTGCCAACAGCACCGATTGTTGCACGGCATGTTACAAGGATCATACGAACTTCGCCGGATGTAAGACGAACGATTGCGTACTTGCCTTCCTTACCAAGCAATTGTGCTGATGTACCGGCTGAACGAACCAATTGACCGCCCTTGCCAGGCTTGAGTTCGATATTGTGAATAACAGTACCGACAGGGATGTTTGCCAATGGCAAAGCATTACCTACCTTGATGTCGGCTTCTGTACCGGATTGGATTTGCTGGCCAACTTTAAGGCCCTTAGGTGCAAGGATGTATGATTTAACACCATCAGCGTAAACAACCAATGCAATGTTAGCTGAACGGTTTGGATCATATTCGATTGCTTTAACTGTTGCAGGAACATCATCTTTAATACGCTTGAAGTCGATCAAACGATATTGACGCTTATGGCCACCGCCACGGTGACGCACTGTGATATGACCGTAAGAGTTACGACCTGCAGTCTTGCTCTTCTTGGCAAGCAATGACTTTTCCGGCGTAGTCTTTGTGATTTCAGCGAAATCTGAACCAGTCATGTTGCGACGACCGTTAGAGGTTGGTTTGAATTTCTTGATTCCCACTATATTTCCCTCCTATTAAATATTTTATTCTTCGTCGAATAATTTGATTTCATTTGATTCGGCAGTCAAGGTAACGATGGCCTTACGACGCTTCTTTGTGTAGCCTTCGTAGCGACCCATGCGCTTCTTTTTGCCTTTAACGTTCATAACGTTGACCTTGGCAACTTTAACGTCAAAGATGTCTTCAACAGCCGCTTTGACTTGTGTCTTCGTTGCGCGTGTATCAACGTCAAACGTGTAACGCTTGTTGTCCAATTCAGACATTGATGCTTCTGTGATAACTGGACGTAAAATTACATCACGTGATTCCATTATGCAAGAACCTCCTCTACTTGAGAAAGAGCTCCCTTTGTGATGACCAACTTGTCGTTGTTAACAACATCCAATACGTTCAAGCCCTTAGCTGGGATAACTGTAACGTTGGCCAAGTTGCGAGCAGCCAATGCAGCTGTCTTGTTGTCATCTTCAAGAACTACTAAAACTTTGGATTTAACGTCTAAGTTGTTCAAAACTTCTGCAAAAGCCTTTGTCTTTGGTGCTTCAAATGTCAAAGCATCAACAACAACCAAGCTGTTGTCCAGGACCTTTTGAGAAAGGACGGACTTGATTGCCAAACGACGAACCTTGCGTGGAAGCTTGTATGCGTATGAGCGTGGTGTAGGACCGAAAACAGTACCACCACCAACCCATTGTGGTGAACGGATGGAGCCTTGACGAGCACGACCCGTACCCTTTTGACGCCATGGCTTCTTGCCACCGCCGCGAACAGCGCTTCTGTTCTTGACAGCGTGCGTGCCTTGACGCAATGATGCGCGTTGCATGATAACTGCGTCGAAGACAACATTGTTATTTGGTTCGATACCGAAAACTGCATCGTTCAATTGAACATCACCGTTTTGTGTACCGTCTTGCTTAAATAATGCTACTGTAGGCATGTGTATTTTTCCTCCCTTCCTCTAATTATTTAACCGTACTCTTGATTGTAACGTATGACTTGTTTGCGCCAGGAACGTTACCCTTGATCAAAAGAACGCCATTTTCCGTATCAGCTTTAACGATGTCCAAGTTTTGGATCGTAACTCTCTTACCACCCATACGTCCTGGTAACATCTTACCCTTCATAACACGGTTAATGATAACACCCATTGAACCGGGACGACGATGGTAACGAGAACCGTGAGCCATAGGTCCACGACTTTGTCCCCAACGTTTGATGTTGCCTTGGAAACCATGTCCCTTGGACGTACCTGTTACGTCTACGATGTCGCCTGCTTCGAAGAGATCTGCCTTAACTTCGTCACCGACTTTGTAATCTCCCTGCACATCGCGGATTTCACGAACGAAGCGCTTAGGAGCAGTTTTTGCTTTATCTGCATGACCTTTAGCAGGTTTGTTGACGTTCACTGCACGCTGATCGTCGAAGCCCAATTGGATTGCGTTGTAGCCGTCGTTTTCGACCGTCTTGACTTGCAATACCACGTTTGTACCAACTTCAACAACCGTTACAGGAACTAATTCACCATTTTCAGTGAAGACTTGTGTCATACCTACTTTTTTTCCTAAGATTCCTTTAGTGGTCATGAGTACACCTCCAATTATTTGAATTTATATATTATAATTTGATTTCGATATCTACGCCTGATGGCAAGTCGAGCTTCATCAATGAGTCAACTGTCTTTGGTGTAGGATTTACGATATCGATCAAACGCTTGTGTGTGCGCATTTCGAATTGTTCACGAGAATCCTTGTGCTTGTGTGGTGAACGGATAACCGTATATAATGTGCGTTCCGTTGGCAACGGAATAGGACCGGAAATTTGAGCACCTGTTCTCTTTGCTGTTTCAACAATCTTGTCAGCAGATTGATCTAAAATGCGATGTTCGTATGCCTTCAAACGAATACGAATCTTTTGTTTTGCCATTGTGTTACCTCCCTCGTCTATTTTAAAAACAAGACTAGCTCCGTGGAAATTACCGCCACACCTGTGGCAAAGCGGCCGGGTGTGTCGCAACCTTCCACATCATAGCTCATTTAAAAAGTTAAACAACTAAATTTGCACCTGTCCCTTGCACAGGTACCTTTCCATAATATTACAAACAAAACTGAAAAGCAAGCAAAAATTCCATTTTCAGTGAACTTTTTTTACGCATGGACTCTTGATCAAATTAAACGTATAATATAGGAAAAAACTGCGAGGTATTTTAATGAGAGCTTTACTTGTCATCGACTACACTAACGACTTCATTGCCCCAGACGGTGCATTGACTTGCGGAGATCCCGGAAGAAGAATCGACGACCACATCAGGGAACTTGCGGACTCTTTTTTAAAGAACGGCGATTATGTCATCTTCCCGACGGACACTCATCAAAAAAACGACCCGTACCATCCGGAAACGAAACTGTTTCCGCCACATAACATCAAAGGCACGAGCGGTCATGACCTTTATGGAAAAACGGCCGAGTGGTTCAATGACCACAAGGACTCAGAGTTAGTCTATCAGTTTGATAAAAACCGCTATTCCAGTTTCCAAAATACGAATCTGGACAACTACCTGCGTTCGCGCGGAATCACCGAACTTTGGCTCAGCGGTGTCTGCACCGACATCTGCGTGCTTCACACGGCAATTGCTGCTTACAACCTCAATTATTCTTTGACGATTCCAGAAGATGCCGTTGCAAGCTTTGATCAGACCGGTCATGAATGGGCAATGAATCATTTTAAAAACTGTCTCGGAGCAACGATCGTCTGATCTGCCAAATACAGTGCTCAGCCCTCTTTCTACACATATAGAAAAGATCATGCGAAACAAACAGGCAGGAAAAAAAACTCTGTCTCAAATTGAAAAACCGGATGACTTGCAATCAATTGCAAATCTGATCCGGTTTTTTGTGTGTGCATGACAATCGCCTTCCATGATGTAAATAACCCAAAATAGTTTGGCGTTGAACTACCCCAACTTAACCTGAAACTTCGTTTTTTAACGGTTTGAAGTTGGGG
>NZ_DAIUCE010000026.1:0-20956 GCF_036846325.1 Ligilactobacillus sp.
TCTTTTTCTTGTTGGCCAACTCATTGATTCGATCGATGAGATTTTGCGGAATTTGACCATTATCCATCAATGGAGCCCCCTGTTTTTAAATTCAACATGGCTAATGATATCTGAAATTTAAGAAAAAAACAAGTTTTTTGCTCATAAGTCCGGAAAGTTTTTTTGAACGAACTTTAGTTTGATTATTGATTGATTTATGTTATAATGATAACAAAATATAAAAGGGGGTGTACCCATGCCCAAAAAACCATCAGAAAAACGTCAAATCAAGGTTTTGCGCTACATCTATGACACAGTTCAAGAAAAAGGCTATCCGCCAACTGTTCGCGAAATCTGCAAAGCAGTGGAACTTTCTTCCACTTCAACGGTTCACGGTCATTTGGCACGTTTAGCCAAACGCGGCTATCTCAAAAAAGACCCGACCAAGCCGCGTGCGATGGAAATTACGCCAGAAGGCCTGGAAGCCATCGGCGAGACTCCCAAGAAAACGAAAATTCCGGTTATCGGTACCGTCACTGCCGGTACACCAATTCTTGCCGTTGAGGAAACAACCGACTATTTCCCGCTTCCTCCGGAATTTGAAAGCGCAGATGACTTGTTCATGTTGACGATTCGTGGTGAAAGCATGATCAATGCCGGAATTTTAAACGGTGACCAGGTCATCGTCCGCAAACAGAACTATGCTGATAACGGTGACATCGTCATTGCAATGACCGAGGATGACGAAGCCACCTGCAAGCGATTCTTTAAAGAACGAGAACATTATCGCCTGCAACCGGAAAATGATACGATGGCACCGATTATTTTAAGCAGCGTCAGCATCGTTGGCAAGGTAATCGGTCTGTATCGTAATATGATTCGATGACTTGAATATGAATGAAGTTGGGAAAAGTTCCTTTTTCTCATGATTATAATGAAATGCCGAACAGGGTCAGTCAATGTACGACTGACTTTGTCCGGTGTTTTTTCAATTTGGATACGCGAAGCACTGATAAAATTTACCGACACGTTTTGCATATGCGACTTTCCCGGATATTCAATCATCGCAGGCGATTGTCATGCATACGCAGAAAAAGAACCGCTGCCATGCCCCCCTCAGCATGACACCGATTCTTTTATTATCCTTCTTTTGTCTCTTCGGCCATTTTGAAAAGTTCCTGTGCATGTTCCAAGGTCAATTCCGTAATCTTTGATCCGGACAGCATTCTTGCCAGCTCCTGGACCCGTTCGCTACTGTTCAGAGTCTTGACATGTGTCTCCGTTCTTCCGTCAATGACGTACTTCGCAATAAAGTAATGGTGGTCAGCAATTGCTGCAACCTGAGGCAGGTGCGTAATGCAAAGGACTTGCGAATTACGGGAAATCAGACTGATTTTCTCAGCAATCGCCTGAGCAACTCGACCGCTGACGCCAGTATCGACTTCGTCAAAAATAATGCTTGTTACGCCCTGCTTTTGTGCAAAAATAGTTTTCAAAGCCAGCATGATCCGTGATAATTCTCCACCTGATGCGATTTTCGCCAGTGCACCCATTTCTTCGCCCGGATTTGTCTGAATGTAAAATTCAACCCGATCAATCCCGTTTTCATTCAATTCAACCGTATTTTCCTTGAGAAACTTAACTTCAAAAACGGCCTTATCCATGCAAAGTTCAGCAAGCTGCTGCTGAATCGCTCTTTCCAGGTCTTTGGCAACAGCCCTTCTTCCTTCGCTGAGCTTTGCGGCTAAGGACAGTGCCTCAGCCCGTGCATTTTTGACGCTTTCCTCTTGTTCGCTTGAGTCGCTGTCGACTTGCTGCATTTCGTCAAGCTCGGCAGAAATTTTCTCAAAATATGCCAGAATCTGCGGAATCGAGTCTCCGTATTTGCGCTTCAACTGATGAATCGTTTCCAGTCTTGCCTCGATTTCGTCCAGGCGGTTTTCATCCCACTCCATCGTATCCAGCTCATTTGAAATGTCCCTGCCGGCATCTTGCAGACCGTAAAAAGCCTCTGAAATTTTATCAGCTATCGAACTCAGTTTGTCGCTGATTCCGGCAACCTTGTTCATTTCCTCCATGACGTTTCCAAGCACGCCCAGAACATCGAATTCTTCGCCATTAAAGGCTTCGTAGCCTGTTTCAAGCGCATCATGAATCGTCTGGTAATTGTCAAGCTCTTCTTTTTCCGAAAGAAGTCTTTCCTCTTCATCAAAGGCCAGATTGGCCGACTTGATTTCCTGAACCTGAAACTGCAGCATGTCCATTCTTTGCGCCCACTGCTTTTCGTTGGTCTCTCTTTTTTCAAGCGCCTTTTTCTTTTTCAAATAATCCGCATATCGTTCATGATACTCGTTTAAAAGCGGAGCAAGGGAACTGTCGAATCCATCGAGCAGCTTGATGTGATTTTCCGGATGCATCAATTCCTGATGTTCGTTTTGGCCATGGATATCAATCAGCGTTTCACCGACGCGACGAAGCGTGGTCAAATTGACCATCGTCCCGTTGATTCGACAAATATTCCTTCCGCTTCGATAAATATCTCGCTGCAAAATCAAGCCATCACTTTCAACGTCAATTCCGAATTCATCGAGAACGTCATTTGTCCTTGAACCGCCGGGAACGTCAAATAACCCTTGAATCACGGCCTTGTTTGCGCCTTTTCTGATAAAATCGACCGAACCTCGTCCGCCCGAAAGCAATCCCAGGGCATCAATGATGATCGATTTGCCGGCACCTGTTTCACCGGTCAGGACCGTCATTTGGCTTTGGAACTCAAGATCCATTTTTTCAATGATTGCAAAATCGCGAATCGTCAACTCTTGAAGCAAAATACGACCTCCTGAAACTATTCTTCGCCAATCATGTCAAGGAGCTTGTGGTGTATCTTCTGTGCATCCTCATTCGACTTGGCAAAAAGCATCACCGTATCATCATCACCCATGGCGGCAAACACCTCATCATATGCCATCTGCGTAATCAGACTGGTAATGACCGGACCGTTTCCGGGCAGAACCTTAAACACGCACATATCGCGCAGGAAATCGGACGATACGTATGCCTCCTTTAAAATACGATTGAGCTTCTTTTCAGTACTTGTCTTGACAGAAGGCGGAACACTGTAACGATAATCCCCATTCGGCGTTGGAACCTTCAAAAGCTGCATATCCTTGACATCGCGCGAAATCGTTGCCTGAGTTACTTCAATTCCCTTAGCCTGCAGAATTGCAACCAGATCTTCCTGACGATAAATGTCATTTTCCTGCAGGATTCTTCGGATGATGCGCTGTCTGTCTATTTTCCTCATTTATCTCACCTTTCTCTACTTGTGTTCAAGAACGGCATGTGCCTGCTTAACGACCGCCGCTGCATCAATTTCGGGCATAATCCTTCCCTCTCCGTCAATGGATTTCAGGTGTATCAAAAATTCGATGTTCCCCTGACCACCGGTGATCGGCGAAAAATCCAGTTCGCAGACATCGTAGCCGGCGCCTGCGGAAAAGGCCATGATATCTTGAACGACTTCCAAATGAGTTTTAGGATCATGCACGATTCCGTGCTTGCCGACTTTTTCTCTTCCCGCTTCAAATTGAGGCTTGATCAAGGCAACGACGTTCCCGCCCTCTTTGATGATCGAATGCAGATTCGGCAGAATCAAATGCAGAGAAATAAAGGAAACGTCAATCGTGGCAAAGTCAGGCTGACCGCTTGTGAAATCATCTTTTCTTGAATACCTGAAATTGGTGTTCTCCATTACGACGACCCGGTCATCTTGTCTCAGTTTCCATGCAAGCTGATTGGTACCAACGTCAAGCGCATAACTCATCCTGGCACCCTTTTGCAAAGCTACGTCGGTAAATCCTCCCGTTGAGGAACCGATATCCAAAACAGTCTTGTCCTTAATCGAAAGATGAAAGACCTTAAGCGCCTTTTCAAGTTTCAATCCGCCTCGACTGACATACGGCATTTTCGTGCCTTTGAAATGAAGCTTCGTTTCAGGATCAACCTTCATTCCCGGCTTGTCCAGACGCTCTTCGTTTTCTCCGAGAATCTCCCCGGCCATAACCGCACGTTTGGCTTGCTCGCGTGTTTCAAATAAACCTTGCTGAACCAACAAGACGTCAATTCTTTCTTTTTTCATCTAATTCTTACCTACTTTAAAATAATTCAATAACTCTTCAAGCAGCATCGTCTGTGCGCCAGATTCTTCCGCCAGTGCCGTCAAATGCATCCTGGCATTTGCCTTGGCCTTTTTCAGTTCATCATATGCACCGTCAAGCCCCAACAGTCCGGGATAGGTATTCTTATTCTCAGACTGATCTTTATGAGTGGCCTTTCCCATCTCTTCCGGAGTTGAAACGACATCCATGATATCGTCATAAATCTGAAATGCCAGGCCAAAGCAGTTTCCAAGTTCTTTAAGCTCAGCCAAAGCCCGGTCGGAAACGCCGGCCAATATTCCGCCGGACTCAAATGCATATCTGAGCAGTGCCCCTGTTTTTTGCGCATGGACGTTTTTAAGCTGAGGCAGAGTAAGCTTGATGCCTTCATTTTCAATATCCCCGACCTGGCCGTCGACCATTCCCTGCGGCCCGGCTGCAGAGGCCAGCTTGCTCATGAGCATGCACTTTGTCTTTGCGTCAAAACCTGTCTGCCCCAGGCATTCAAAGGCGGTCGTCAATAATCCGTCACCGGCCAGAACCGCCATCGCTTCTCCAAAGACTACGTGATTTGTGGCTTTTCCACGTCGAAGATTGTCATTGTCCATTGCAGGAAGATCATCATGTATCAGAGAATAAGTATGCACGAATTCAAGCGAAGCACAAACATCTAAAACGTCCTGGTCAATCGTTTTCCTGAACGAATTGCAAACCAGCATGATAATCATTGGTCTGATGCGTTTTCCTCCGGCATCAACCGAATATGCCATCGAATCGTGAAGCGTTTTTCGCGTATTCAGCTGCTGCAGATAAACGTCCATCCTTGCATTCAACAAAGGCAAAAACTCTGCTTGAAAATTATCCAGTTCCGAATTATTCATTGTCATCAGCTCGTTCGTAAATTTCTTCTTCTCCGTTCGAATTGATGACTTTCGTCAATGTCTCTTCGGCATCGTTCAACGTTTTCTGCAGGGTATTGCTGAGATCGATTCCTGCCTTGAACTGGGCCATCGCTTCTTCCAGGGGAACGTTACCCTTTTCAAGATTGTTTACGATCTGTTCTAATTCCTGCAGCTGCTGTTCAAAGTTTTTTTCGTTATTCATCTGCTTCATTCCTTTTCTGTTTCAGTAATTGACGCATTTGCATATCCGTCTTGCAAATGCAGTTTGATCTCTTCTCCGACGCTAAGCTCATTGACGCTTTTAATCACGTGATCTTCTTGAGTCACATAGGTAAAACCGCGTCCCATCACCTTCAGCGGACTCAGCATGTCAAGTGCGTTTTTGGCTTTGACGAAACGATTTTCTGAATCTCTCAGCTGGCCTGCTCCTGCACTTTCAAGCTGTCTTCTGGCTTGTTTCAATTCGCTTTGCAGCAAATTTATCCTGTCAGGCATGATTCGACCATACAGAACTTTGTTTGCAACCTTCAAGCGGCTTTCTTCATGATTGATTCTATTCTGCGTCAGACCGATCAGCTCATTTTGCAGCCTGTCAAGTTTTTGAAGATATCCGTCATATAAACGATCCGGCTGCGCGAAAATGTATGAATTCCTGCATTTCTCAAACCGTTGCTTAAGGTACTCGATTCGATCTCTCATGCTCTTGATCAGGCGATAACGCAACTGATCAATCATTGCCAGATCATCGCTTAAGACTGAGGTTGCAAGTTCGGCAGCCGCAGTCGGAGTTGCGGCTCTGACATCTGCAACAAGATCCGCAATCGTCGTATCGGTTTCATGCCCGACCGAAGAAATAACCGGAATCCTGCTGTCGAAAATCGCCCGTGCGACTTTTTCTTCGTTAAACGGCCATAAATCTTCAATCGAACCGCCCCCGCGTCCAATGATAATCGTGTCAAAATCGCCTCTTGCGTTGACTTCCTTCAAACGCGCGACCAAAGTGTCGGCTGCCTGAGAGCCTTGAACGACCGCCGGAAACAGTACCACCTGCACGATTGGATATCTTCTGCGAATCGTTGTTCTGATATCCTGAATCACGGCTCCGGAACGACTGGTAATAACGGCAATACGCTTGGGGAATCTGTTGATTGGCTTTTTAGGTGCAGAAAACAGGCCTTCCGCCGAAAGCTTCTTCTGAAGTTCCTTAAGTGCCTGATACAGCGCACCGATTCCTTCAGGCTCCATTGTTTCAACATAAAACTGATATTTCCCGCTTCCTTCGTAAACATCGACACGACCTCTGACGATGACTTTCATTCCTTCTTCAGGCTTAAACTTGACCTTTGAGAAATCACTTGCAAACATTACGACGTCAATCACTGCATTTTCGTCCTTCAAGGAAAAGTATTGATGCTTGGGACGCAGTCGAAAATTCGAAATCTCGCCTGTCAAATACACTCTGCGCATATACGGATCGGCCGTAAATTTTTGTTTGATGTAACGCGTAAGCGCCGTAACCGTCAGATACTTCTTTTCATCAGGCATTCGCAACACTTCTTTCCGCAAATTCAACTGTTTGTTTCATCAGCATTGCAACCGTCATCGGACCTACTCCTCCCGGAACGGGTGTCAAAAATGCAGCTCTGCCCATAACGTCTTCGGCATCGACATCACCGCAAAGCTTCCCTTCAGCCGTCCGGTTGATGCCAACGTCGATGACGACCGCACCTTCCTTGACGTAGTCCTTGTTAAACATTTTGGCTTTGCCGACAGCCGCAACCAAAATGTCCGCTTTCTTCGTGACGCTTTGCAAATCATGCGTTACGCTATGCGCCACGGTTACGGTTGCACTTGAGTTGATCATCAAAGCCGCCAGCGGTCTTCCGACAAGATTGCTGCGTCCGACAATCACGACCTCCTGCCCTCTGACGTCAATATCATATTCCTTAAGCAATTCCATGATTCCCCTGGGCGTGCATGGAATTGCCTGCGGTTCGTTCATGAACAGACGTCCCATATTTTCAGGATGTGATCCGTCAACGTCTTTTTCAGGGTCAATCGCATCAATAATTGCCTTTTCATCAATGTGTTTCGGAAGAGGCATCTGCACCAGAATTCCGTGAACGTCAGGATCGTCATTATATTTCTCAATCACCTTGATCACGTCTTCCTGTCCGGAATCTGCAGGCATTTTTTCATCAATCGTCTTGATTCCGATTTTTTCTGCCGCACGATGCTTGTTTCTGACGTAAACCTTGCTTGCTTCATCATCACCAACCAAAATTACGGCAAGCGTGGGCGTTACTCCAACCTTTTTTAAGCCCTCAACGCTCTTTTTCAAATTCATTTTGACCTTTGTTGAAAGGTCACGTCCGTTCATTATTTCCGTCATCAAAAACACCCCAATGAATATATATTCTGTCTGTTACAAATATTTTACCATAGCAACGCTTAAATACAGAATTTATTTTTCATGCTTTTTTGAAAACAAAAACAGCCGTCGCCCGCAAACGGACGACAGCTGCATTGTTCAGATTAAATTGGACAAAACACCATTGATGAAACGACGTGAAGTTTCATCGCTGAATTCCTTTGAAAGTTCCAGGGCTTCATTGAGAGATACCTTGTCTGGAACCTCATCAACAAACTTAATCTCATAAACGGCAATGCGCATTAAAATTAAATCGGTTTTATTCAAGCGGGAAATCGGCCATCCCTTCTTCAGATGTGCCGAAATGGCTTCGTCTATTTCCGCAAGATGTTCATTTACGCCGTCAACCAGTTGAGTCAAGTACTCGGGAGCTTCAATATCCCTGCCCAATACCGTTTGATATACGTCAGCCGCAACGGCATCAGGATTGCTGCTCATTGCAAACAGTGTCTGAAATGCCAAGCGCCGAATATCATGTCTAGACATACTCAATTTTCTTCACCATTCTCTTCGCCGAAAGGATTGTTAGGATCGATTGCCGGAATTTCCTTTTCCGGAACGATTCCGCAAACGTGAACGTCGACTCCTGCAATTTCAAGGCCAGTCATGAACAGAACTTGCTGACGAACCTTATCTTGAATCTCGCAAGCAACCTTCGGCACGGAAACCCCGTAATTCAAGAAGACGTAAACGTCAACGAGCAGGCCGTCTTCAGTGTCTTCCAATTTAACGCCGCGGCCGCGATTCTTGCGCCCGATAAGTTCAGTCAGACTGTTGGCCAGGGAACCGCGCATTGAGCATACGCCTTCAACCTGGCTTGCGGCAATTCCGATAATTACTTCAATTACTTCAGGAGCGATGCGAATCTCGCCCAGGCCTTGTTCCTTTGTTGCCAAGACAATGTTGTTATCTTCAGCCATTTAAAAGACCTCCTTGAGTGTCGTTGTGTCGACCAGTTTAGTTGGCACGTGAAATATATGAACCATCAACCGTGTTAATCGTCAGCACGTCGCCTTCATTAACAAAGAACGGCACTTGGACAACCAGGCCGGTTTCCATCGTTGCAGGCTTTGAACCACCGGAAGCCGTATCGCCTTTGATTCCAGGTTCAGTAGCTTGAACAGTCAAGTCAACCGTGTTAGGAAGTTCGATTCCGAGCGTTTCGGCGCCGTACATAATAACGCTGACAACCATGTTTTCCTTCAAGTATTTCAATTCTTCCGTCAATTCTTCGCCGGGAAGTTCAAGTTGTTCATATGTTTCAGTATCCATGAAGACGTAGTTGCTGCCGTCTGCATACAAGTACTGCATCTTGCGGCGATCGATTTGAGCCTGTTCAACTTTTTCGCCGGCGCGGAACGTCTTTTCCTGAACGGCACCCGTACGAAGGTTCTTAAGCTTTGAACGAACAAATGCCGAACCCTTCCCTGGCTTAACATGCTGAAATTCGACAACACGCCATAATTCACCATCAACTGTGATGGTCAAACCATTTTTAAATTCATTAACAGAAATCATCTGATGATCCTCCTCTGATTTATGGACAAGAAGAAATTCTTTGCATACTCGTCCAAATATAACGTACACTCTATAATACCAAAAGACCATGCTGTTATGCAAGGGAATTGGCAATAATCCTCTCAGACTTCCGTATAGTCGCGTGAAAAATCAGTCAATATTTCGTAACCGTCCTTCGTGACCAGAACATCATCTTCAATTCTGACTCCTCCGACTCCCGGAACGTAGATTCCCGGCTCAATCGTGATGATCTGCCCTGCTTTCATATATTCTTCATACGTACGCCCGACATTCGGAAGTTCGTGAATGTCAAGACCGATTCCATGTCCCATACCGTGATTGAAATATTTTCCGTAACCGGCATCCTCGATATATCCGCGGCCGATTCGGTCAAGTTCCTGACCGTTAACCCCTTCCTTAACGGCTTCGATTGTCTTTTGCTGAGCTTCAAGAACGATCTGATAAATCTTCCTTGCTTCATCACTTTGCCTGCCTACGGAAAAAGTTCGCGTCACGTCAGACGTATAGCCGTCTGCATAGTACCCGAAATCAAGCGTGACCAGGTCACCTGCTTCGATTCTTTTAGTTGTTGCCGTTCCGTGCGGCCAGGTCGTACGCTCGCCTGAAGCAACGATCGTTTCAAAGGAACGTTCTTCAGAACCGTTTTTCTTCATATAGTAGTCAAGTTCGTTCGAAACCTCCAATTCGGTCATTTGGGGCCTGATCGTTTCCAAAACGTATTGATAGCCTTTTCCTGACAACTTGCAGGCACGTCTGACTGCATCAATTTCTTCAGGTGATTTGACCGAACGGATATCTTCAATCACGCCTGACAACGGAACGATGTCGCATTCGCACGATTCATCGATAAAATCGTATTCCGCATATGAAATCGTATTTTCAAAAGCCATTGCCGCCACATGATTCCTGACGCAAAGATCACATGCAGTTTTCAGGTAATCTCTTGTAATGACCGCCTCCCAGGCAGGCTGATCATGGGAAATCTGCTCTTCAAAGCGCGAATCTGTAATCAGGTAGCGGTGGTCTTCAGTCACCAGCAAAACACCGTCATCTCCGGTAAATCCGCTCAAATAGTATCTGTTTGAGGGATTGGTTATAAGATACGCATCAACGCTCATTTCATTCATCCGACGTCTCAATTCGTCAACACGCCTGAGGGACATTTCATCAGTTACAAACATCATGCAAAATCACCATCCAAATTTTCTCATCATTATTATGGTAATTATATTAAATATGAGAGTTTGATTCAAGAGCATTTGCCGGCAAAATACAGTGCGTTCCCCCGGTTTTCGCCTGATCAGATCTAAAAAAGCAGTCAGAACTGATTAAGTTGCTGCTCTGACTGCCCGTATCCTGATTTGAATCTGTTTTATCTTTTCCTTTCCTCCATCTCACCGTTTATTAATCATTTAACCACATATCCCCTAGCCGGCTTTCCGTTTTCAAGTTTGACGATTGTAATTGCCTTTTTTGGATTATGTTTTGCATCCATCGTCGTATCCCCCGTCACACCTTTAAAGTTTTTGATTTTCGAAAGTCCTTGCTGAATCTTGACGGAATCCGCAGATTTTTCAGTTTCGATTGCCTGTTTGATCATATAGACGGAATCGTATGACAATGCGGCAAACGTTGGCGAATCTTCACCGTACTTGGCCTTGTAGGCTTTGTTGTATGACGCAACCTTTGGATTAGAACTTGCAGTAAGAGCCGTAAAGGCAGTCGTGTAGTAAATGTCCGTCGCATTCTCTGCACCGGCGATCTTGACCATCTTGTCATCGGACATCCCGTCAGCCCCCATAATCGGCTGCTTGATTCCCGCTTCACGAGCCTGCTTGATGATTGCGCCGCATTCCGTATAGTATGCCGGAACGTATAAAACGTCAAATTTCTTGCTCTTGATTGATGTCAAGACCGAGTTGAAGTTTTTGTCTCCAGCCTGGAAGTACTGAGTATCAACGACTTTCCCCTTGAAATATTGCTTGAAGGCTTTGGCAATGCCGATGCCGTAATCACTTGAATTATCTGCTAAGATTGCCGCACGCCTGGCTTTAAGAGTTTCATACGCAAATTTTGCGGCGGAGCTTCCTTGATAATCACCTTTGAAATAAGCTCGAAAGACATACGGGTGAACCTTGCCGTTTTTGTCAAGCGTGAAGTTGGGAGCAGTGGCAGAAGCCGACAAAAACGGCACGCACGTCTTATTTGCGGTTGGAATCGTGGCTGTCCCGTCATTCGTAGTTGCAGGACCAATCGTTGCAACAACCTTGTCCTGCGTCGTCAATTGCGTCGCAACTGAAGCACTCGTCGATGTCGAACTTTTATTATCTCGGTAAACTGCCTTGATCTTCTTCTTTTTTCCGTTGACGTTGATCCCGCCCTTAGCGTTGATTTCATCAACAGCGAGTTGAATGCCGTTTTTTTCCTGCTGACCGTATCCGCCGGCTGCACCTGAAAGTTCCATGTTAACGCCGATTTTGATTGTATCGCCTGCCTGATTGCCCTTGGTTGCGGCCGACGTTTTCGAAGTACATCCTGCCATAAAAGCAGAACACATCATGATTGCTGCTGCAAAGCCTGTCATTTTCCTAATTTTCATCTGAAACCAAACCCCTTTACAAGTTGTACTCTGATTAATTGATTTTCGAATCGACGGGAATAAAAAAAGCCCTCGTTCCGACAAACTGGAACGAAGGCTTTTTAAACCCCGGGAGCCCTCATTCCAAGCGTACTCAAACAAGGACTCACCAACATAAGATGCCAATTTCTTACGTCAACGAATCCTTGCGAATAGTAGGAGGGCACGAGAAGAAGCGCCTTGAAACATATTTACTTTTTCAAATTTGATAAATTCCATTTCAATCGCTCCTTTCATAAACAATTTCCTGTATCGATTTGAATAATGTTATTATAATTACAAAAGAATTAATTGTCAATGTGTTTTTTGTAATTTTATATAATTTTCTTACACAGCTTATTTTACAGGCAAAGCACTGCTCTGAATTTATCCAAAATAAAAAGGTTTCCGAAATCCTTACAAGAGAATTCGGAAACCTCAAACATTTAATTAGTCAGCAACAGGGTAAACAGATACCTGTTTCTTGTCGCGACCTTTGCGTTCAAATTTAACAACGCCGGCCGTCTTGGCAAACAAAGTATTGTCGCCGCCCATACCAACGTTTACACCTGGATAGATGTGCGTTCCGCGTTGACGGTAAAGAATTTCTCCACCGTTAACCGTCTGACCGTCGGCACGCTTTGCGCCTAAACGCTTGGAACGTGAATCACGGCCGTTTGATGTGGAACCGCCCCCCTTTTTGTGGGCGAAGAATTGCAAGTTCATAAACATATCGAGTGCACCTCCTCTGTGCAAGACTATTTCACATGTATATATTCATGATATGAAACTTCAATATCGCGCAAGCCTAATTCAAGACTTTCAAGCAATAATTGAACTTTTGGGTCATCCAAATCAGAATCATCAACAGAAACTCTCATGAAGCCACCGTTCAAATCATCCAATTCCTTTTTCAAAACGACCCCGGCAAGTTTCTCCAAACTGTTGACCGTATTGATCGACAATACCGAAACTGCCGCACACACAATATCCTGACCATATTCTCCTGAATCAGCATGACCGCTCAGCTCAAATCCGCTGAGCCGCGAATCTTTACGAAACAAACATGCATTAATCATCTTGAAATGCTCCTGAAATTATGCGTTGATTGCATCGATGACAACCTTCGTGTATGGCTGACGATGACCTTGCTTTGTGTGTTGATGCTTCTTTGGCTTGTACTTGAAAGTTACGACCTTCTTTTCGCGGCCTTGCTTTTCAACAGTACCTTCAACCGTAGCGCCTTCAACAAATGGTGTTCCGATAACAGTCTTTTCACCGCCTACCAGAACGACCTTGTCAAAAACAACTTTTTCGCCGGCTTCGTTTGCAAGCTTTTCAACGTAGATTGCCTGACCGGCTTCTACCTTGAGTTGCTTACCGCCTGTTTGAATAATTGCGTACATGTATGTGCACCTCCTTGTATGATTCTTAGACTCGCCGTAATGTAGTGATTCGTAAAACGAATGCTTCGACTTAAAACGTGCGGTTGCAGCTGTGACATGCACAAATACAACGTTAATATAATAACAGGTTTTTCTTGCTTAGTCAAGCAAAAATAAAAAGAGCTGCGAAAAAATCCGCAACTCCTTTGATAATTACTTGCGACGTTCTGGAATACGAGCAGCCTTGCCGCGAAGTGCACGCAAGTAGTAAAGCTTTGCACGACGAACACGGCCCAAACGTACGACTTCAATCTTGTCAACACGTGGCGTATGAAGCGGGAAAGTACGTTCAACGCCTACACCGTTACTGATCTTGCGAACGGTGTATGTTTCAGAGATGCCTTCGCCACGGCGTTTGATAACAACACCTTCGAAGATTTGGATACGTTCGCGCTTGCCTTCGACGATGCGTGCGTGAACACGTACCGTATCACCGGCGCGGAATTCTGGAATATCATTACGCAATTGTGATTCCGTAATCTTTTGAATCAATGGATTTACTGACATTGGTTTTTCTCCTTTTCATCGACATTCATGTCCAGTTGCAGCGGAATATCGTTAATCTCTGGCACATAAGCCAACAATTAGTTTATCACATCAGAAGAGTTCTGTAAATATCATTTTAGAATTAAATCCGCCGTCTCAGTCATCATGCCTGAAAAGATTTTTCAATTTATATCCGAGCTTTTTTCGCGTTCTTTTTTCTTCTTCTTGTCTTCTGGCCTCCTGCTGCAGTCTGAACTGAGTTTCTGCCATTGCCTTTCCCTGTTCGATTGCCTGGATCTTAGCAATTTTGATTTCATGTTCATCATGCGCCAAACCCGTATCTGCCCTGTACTTTTCACGCAATACGCTGTTTCCGAGCCACCTGTCCATATTGTCGATCGCGATTGACAACCCGGCATCGACTTGCGTCGGACAAATTTCAAGCTTCGCCGGCAGATAGTCAAAATAACGACTTACCCCGTCTCTTCCCGGAAAACAGTCTTTGGGGATGAATGCCATCTCGTCGCCTTTATTAAAGGAAATCTTCTCCAAGACGTTCTTGTCGCTTAAAAGCGCAAGCCAGTTTCTGCGGCCGTTGTCATTTTTGATATCATAGTTATCTGCTTCAAAATAGCGTTTCATCCCGTCATACAGATCGTGTTCCAGCAAAAGCCCCTTAAACGCCTGCTTGACCGGATACAGAAAATCCTTTGAAAGATTTTCGTAGCCTTCATCAGAAACACTGTCAAGCCAGGCATCTATCCAATACGTAAGGTAAAGAAACACCTGATTGCTCAGATCATTTTCAAAATGCGTCAATTGATTCGCTTCGCTTTTTGAAATCTGCCTGAATTGGTTCTCCTGTCCGAATGCATATGCCCTTCGTCCAATTTGATGCGGAATCGAAAAATTATGATTCCGGTCGTTCATCGCAATCAGCACCACAGGATGCGGCGCGCCTTTGTAAGTATTGGAAAGATACTTGAGCGGATTTTCGGCCGATTTCGACTGAATCAGACCAATATTCGGATCATCGATGCAAATCGGAGTAATGGAACTTCTTGTCAGCATATATCTTTGAATGAATTCCCAGGTATTCTTGTTCATGACAAGCGGCGTTTCCGAAAAGGGATTCTTCTTCTCGGCTTCGGTCAGTTTCTGATTATTTGCCAGTTTCTCTTTTACTCCCGCCTTAAGTTTAAACATATCATCCTGCGCGTTGACAATATGTTCCTTGCTTCCAATTGTCAAACACGAAACAATTTTCAAAAGCGTAGTTTTGCCCGTTTCCCCTTGGCCAATCAAGGCGGCAACAACCGGCACGTTCTCGACGATTCCACCGCGTTCCGAAATTACCTTTCTGATTTTCCAAATATTGGCCGATTCTAAAACATACATCAAAAATGAGAATACGGCTTGCGACTCATCGTCCTGTTTGTTTTCACGATAAAAGCAAATGATGTCGCAAATGTCCTTGACGTCTTGCCTGCTGACTTCGCAGGGAGGATCGATCCTGTGCTGTACGCTTGAACCATACATCGGTGTTTCAAAAACAGCCTTTTCGTCATCATCGTAAAGGAACAACGGTTTGGGATAATAGTCAGAAGCTTTGACGTTTTCAAATACAAACCGTTCGTTTGGATCTTCGTCATGATACACGACATTCAGGAGTTTCTTTCTGAGCGGTTCATCATCCATAACGGAGACTTTCTCTTTAGGAAGTCCTTTTGAATCATATATCAGATTCAAGACTTCAATTGAATCGCGCTTTTCCCTTTGAATCACGTCAAAATCACGAATTTCACCGTTAAGCTCCCTTTTTTCAGCCAAAATTTCCCTGGCGCTGATTCCGATTGAGGTACCGGCATCAGTCAGTGTCGACACGGTCTCGTCAAGCAGATAGACTTTCTTTTCCTCAACTGTCGTTTTGCCCAGAAAACCGTTAATAATCTTTCGATTGGCAAAATCTGCCGATCCGTCATAGATTTGATCAAAAATTGCTTGATAAATTTCTTTATAAAGTCTGTCCTCTTTCAAGCCGTAATCACACAAAAGCATTTCAAAATTGTCATGAAGCGCCTTTTCGCTGAGATTCATCGAACCTGAATATGCACGGTAGTCATTTCGGTCTTTTGAAGCTAAAATATACAGTTTGGTATGGACCAGCCGCTTGTGCGTGAATCTGATTACCAAGCTGCCATCTTGAAGCCGGTGTTTCATTTCTTCACTGCATTTTTCAAGGATTCTAAAGCGCTCATTTGTCATGCCTTCAATGTAGTCAGCGACTCCGACTTTTGCATTGCCGTCGCCCATCCCGATCACCAGACATATTTTCTGAAAGCGCGGAAACAGATATTTTTCAATCACATCAACATTTGCGTTGAACATCGTTCCATAGAACTCGTCAAATTCAGAGCCGTTACGATCAATGTCCTTAAAGAAATCATTCCCCAAATCTGATATTTTTATCCGATCTTTGATAACAACCATTTTCTTCGCCCCAATCTTGATTCAGCCTGTGGCATCCGCTTTTTGCATTAACAACGATTATTCTATCTCAAAAATACGTTCGTTTAAAGTACGAATATAAAAAAACATAATTTCAGGAAAGCAACGCAAAATTGCTTTTCAGTCCCGGTCCAATCATTGCAAACAAAAAGACCAAGAGCATTCACCCTTGGTCTCAATTTGATCAAATTAAATTTTTTCGAACTTTAAACTGTCGATTAAAGTGCGTTTGATGCACCATGGTAAACAATACCACGACGGCTGTCAACAGTTACGACTTCACCATCAGAGATGAGTGACGTAGCATTCTTGGCACCAACGATGACAGGAATACCCATTGAGATGCCGACAACGGCAGCATGTGATGTCAAACCACCATTTTCAACAATCAAAGCTGAAGACTTTTCAATAGCTGGCAGGTAATCCTTATCTGTCGTAGATGTAACAAGGATGCCGCCTTCAATTGCCTTCTTGTTTGCTTCGTCAGCTGATGAAGCAACAACCGTCTTGCCGATAACCGTTTCGTCGCCAACGCCTTGACCTTCAACCAGCTTGGAGCCGATCAATTGGATCTTCATAACGTTTGTCGTACCCTTTTCGCCAACTGGAACACCGGCCGTGATAAGAATCAAATCGCCTTCCTTGGCAAAGCCGCACTTCTTGGCTTCTTCCGTTGCCAAGCTGAACATTTCATCTGTTGAAGATGGTGTTTCAGCAACAACAGGATAAACGCCCCAGTTAATGGACAAGCCGCGACGTGTGCGTTCGTCGAACGTAACTGCCAGAATGTCTGCATCTGGACGGTACTTGGAAATCATGCGTGCCGTATGGCCAGACTTCGTTGCAGCAACGATTGTCTTGATGTTCAAGTTGTCAGCTGCTTCAGCAACGGCACGGCCGATTGCTTCCGTAACGTCCGTCTTGTCAAAGTCGTTCAAGGCAAATGTCTTGTGCTGACGCAATGCGTTTTCAGCCTTAACGTCGATGCGAGCCATCGTTGCAACGGCTTCAACAGGATAGTCACCGTTTGCAGATTCGCCGGAAAGCATCGTTGCATCAGTACCGTCAAATACAGCGTTGGCAACGTCAGATGCTTCAGCACGCGTAGGACGTGGGTTTTCCTGCATTGAGTCAAGCATTTGCGTAGCCGTGATGACAGGCATGCCCAAAGCGTTGCACTTCTTGATCAAAGCCTTTTGTACCAAAGGAACGTTTTCTGCAGGAATTTCAACACCCATGTCGCCACGAGCAATCATCAAACCATCGGAAACCTTGAGGATGTCATCGATGTTGTCGATACCTTCCTGTGATTCAATCTTAGGGAAGATTTGAACATGTTCCATGTGCTTTTCTTCCAGAAGTTCACGAATGTCGAGAACGTCTTGTGGCTTACGTACGAATGATGCAGCGATGAAGTTGATTTCATTGTCCAAACCGAAACGAATGTCATCAGCATCCTTTTCCGTGATGCCGGGAAGGTTGATGGAAACGCCAGGAGCATTGACACCCTTGCGTGAACCAAGAACACCTTCGTTCAAGACTTTACATACCAATTCATGGTTTGCTTCGTCCTTCTTTTCAACCTGCATGTCAATCAAGCCGTCATCAAAAAGAACATGGCCGCCTTCATGAACGTCATCATACAAGCCCGGGTATGTTACGGCAATCTTTTCATGCGTACCTTCGATGGAATCATCCATGGAAATACGTACTTCATCACCGATTTCAAACTTGATCTTGCCTTCCTTTTGTACCGTCGTACGAATTTCGGCACCCTTAGTATCAAGCATGATACCAACCATCTTGCCTGTGATCTTTTCAGCTTGGTGTACAAGATTGATACGGCCCAAATGTTCTTCATGGTCACCATGTGAGAAGTTGAAACGGAATACGTTAGCACCTGCTTCAATCAACTTGCAAATTGTATCTAAATCTGAACTGGCTGGTCCAAGTGTACTTACAATCTTGGTCTTTTTCATGAGTAAATTCTCTCCTTTGAAAAATTTAAAAATGACTTTAAGTCTTCTTTATTGAATCTAACGTAAATTAGAAACTCAAGCGATCATTCAGATCTGCCAATGACACATCTGTCTGATGCTTGTGGTTTTCAAGTGTGTCGATAATATCAGTAGCAACAAGCTGGTTGTCATGAATACCGATAGCAAGGCCGCCCTTGCCTTCAAGAAGCAAACGTACGGCATAGTCACCGAAACGGCTGGCCAGCACGCGATCCTTAGGCGTAGGAACGCCGCCGCGCTGAACGTGACCCAACGTGATGGCACGACTGTCAAAGTCGCCGTATTGGTCAAGCTTTTCCTTGAAGTCCTGTGCTGACATCACGCCTTCAGCAACGACAACCAGGCCATGATCCTTGCCATGTTCGCGGTTAGCCGTCAATTTGTCAGCAATGGCCTTAATGTCATAATCGCGTTCAGGAATGACGATTGCATCTGCGCCGGCTGCGATTCCGGACCAAAGAGCGATGTCGCCTGCACCGCGACCCATGACTTCAACAACAAACACACGCTGATGAGACGTTGCCGTGTCGTTGATGCGGTCAAGTGCTTCCGTAGCTACGTTAACGGCAGTATCAAAACCAATCGTGAAATCAGTTCCCGGAATATCATTGTCAATCGTACCTGGGACTCCGATTGAGTTGAAACCAAGCTTCGTCAGTTTCAAGGCACCATGATAAGAACCATCGCCGCCAATAACAACCAATGCATCGATACCAAACTTCTTAAGTTGTTCGATACCTTTCAATTGAGTTTCCTGTTCTGCAAATTCTGGGAAACGTGCAGAATAAAGAATCGTACCACCACGGTTGATAATGCCGTCAAGCTGATGTGACTCCATCTTAAAGATGTTGCCTTCAACAAGGCCTTTATAACCATAATTGATACCGTATGCTTCAAGTCCTGCGTTCATTGCAGAACGGGCAATTGCACGCACGGCAGCGTTCATACCGGATGAGTCGCCGCCACTTGTCAAAATACCAATGCGTTTCATTTCTTCACCTCAAGTAAAAATTCTGTAGCACTACATTCTCCAAAAACAATGTTATCACTTTTTTAAGTTTTTGTCTTGTTATTTAAGCGAATTTCATAAAAAGTTGATATATGTTTTTTTCATATCGTTTTCCCAAATCAAAATATTTTGAATTACCGTCAATTCAAAGAATAATTTAATTTCCTATACGTAAAAACTAATGCAAAATTTGCGTAAACGCTTATATATTTTGCGTATCTGACACGTTTGAAAAATACCCACTTGACAAAAAACTTAAATAAGTATCCAAAACACTTAACAATACGAATAATATTCAAAAAAGAGGCCAGAAAATCTGACCTCTTGAAAAATTATTTAACCTGACTCATAACTTCTTCAACAAAGTTATCAGCTTTCTTTTCGATGCCTTCGCCGACTTCATAGCGAGTAAATGACTTGTTCGAGCCGTTCTTTGAAGCAACGTACTTGGCAACAGTCTGATCAGGATCCTTGACGAAATCCTGTTCATCCAGGACGATTTCGGCAAAGAACTTGCCTAAGCGGCCTTCAACCATCTTTTCGATGATCTTTTCAGGCTTGCCTTCGTTTTTGGCTTCTTCAGTAAGAACAGCCTTTTCATGTTCAACTTCTTCGGCAGGAACCTGGTCGCGATTGACATACTTAGGATTGCTTGCGGCAATGTGCATCGCAACGTCCTTGGCAACCGTTTCGTCTGCACCGTCAACAACGGTCAAGACAGCAATGCGACCTCCCATGTGAAGGTACACGCCAAAGCTTTCGCTGTCTGTTTTTTCAACGACTTGGAAACGACGAAGCGTAATCTTTTCACCGATAACTTGCGTTGCTTCAATAATTTCGTCGTTGATTGTTCCATTTTCCGTCTTGATTGCAAGTGCAGCTTCCAGATCAGCCGGCTTGTTTTTGGCGATTGCAGTTGCAATATTCTTTACAAGATCCTTGAATTGCTGGTTTTGTGCGACAAAGTCCGTTTCAGCGTTGATTTCAACGATTGCAGCCGTATTGCCGACAACTTCAACGTCAGCCAGACCTTCAGCAGCAACGCGGTCGCTCTTCTTAGCAGCCTTTGCGATACCTTTTTCACGCAGGAAATCGATAGCCTTGTCCATGTCACCTTCAACGGCAACAAGGGCCTTTTTAGCGTCCATCATGCCGACGCCTGTCTTGTCGCGCAATTCTTTTACTTGTGCAGCAGTAATTTTTGCCATAGTTGAAATGGCCTCCTTAAAATATGATTTTATCAAAAAGGCCGCCTCGAACTTGAGGCCTAAATGCCCAGATCCGAGACAGCCTAAGTTATTAACTATTCAGCATCTGTGTTGTCGTTGTCGCCTTCGACTGCTTCAACGATGTCTTCGATTGAATCAACGCTTTCATCTTCAGCCTTGAAAGCTTCTTCAACAGGAGCTTCGTCTTCGCCTTGACGGCCTTCGATAACGGCATCTGCCATCTTGGCCGTGATCAAGCGAACCGCACGGATTGCATCGTCGTTAGAAGGAATCTTAACGTCGATTTCATCCGGATCTGCGTTCGTATCAACCATGGCAACGATAGGAATGTTAAGCTTCTGTGCTTCCTTAACGGCAATGCGTTCCTTGCGAGGGTCAACGATGAAGAGAACGTCAGGAATGCGTGGCATGTCTTCGATGCCGCCCAGGAACTTTTGAAGACGGTCGCGTTGCTTAATGAGCAAGGCAACCTCCTTCTTCGGAAGACGTTCAAACGTTCCGTCTTCTTCCATTGCCTTGATTTCCTTCAAACGCTTGATACGTGTCTGAATCGTGTTCCAGTTTGTCAAGGTACCACCCAACCAGCGATGGTTTACGTAGTATTGACCACAACGCTTTGCTTCTTCTTCAACGGCG
>NZ_DAIUCE010000027.1:0-634 GCF_036846325.1 Ligilactobacillus sp.
GGGACTGCATCTGTTCAAGGGATGATGCCCCTCCGATAACAGGCAGGTTTCAGAAAACGTTAGATTTATCTCCCTGTGTACTTTAACAACTAGAATCGTATAAAATGTAAAATTTACACAAAACACTCCACACGTTTTTCAATATGTGGAGTGTTGTTTTAAATTAATTAAACTTTTGGCTATGCATTAAATGTAGCACAACGATCAAAGCGTTGGCTTGAAAGAACTATTGTCTTTTCTTCATCCTTCTCCATATCGTGAATCTTATTCACCATTTCCTCAAAGTTCATTAACTCTTCCTTTTTCAATGTATCTTCAACAACATTTTCCATATAAATCACCTCATTGATTTTATTGTATATTTGAAGATTTTTTCTCCCAGCAAGAGATCTTATATTTATATTCATAAACGTTACACATCCAATTCAACTGAAATCTTATTTGATCCTATCAAGGCCAAAGCCAGCGAAACATAGAAAATAAAAACAGTCACAGAGTATTTTTGAATTCCAAATACAGACAGGAACACAGGTACCCCAAGAAGCCCTACAGGCTGGCTTAGATTAATCAACGCATACAGACAGTTGGATACTGTTCCGAAACACTCCTGGGGAATCTTATTCTGAAAAACCGT
>NZ_DAIUCE010000027.1:644-20695 GCF_036846325.1 Ligilactobacillus sp.
AATGTTATACAAGGGTATTGCCGCCCCAAGTACCAGCAGTCCCAATGAAGAAACCACAAGTGACGATGTCCCGCCCATCATGAGAAGCGCAACGGGTACCTGAATCAAAGCCAGGGAAATGAACTGATGTATCTTTATCTTGTCCGTCAGGAATCTGTAGGCCACTGAAGAAATCAGAAAGCCACAGGAAAACAGTGAGTCCAGAATGCCGACCATTTTACTGCTGTCATGCGCAGCGGCAATCTGCGTAAGATAAACATCCAGGGGAGCCAGTACAACGTTGAATAAAACGGCTCCCAAAAGTACGGGGACAAGAAAATGGTTTGCACTTAAAAAACGGTATGATTCACCAAAACCTGAAACAAGTACATTGCTGCTCTTCGAATTACCATGCGAAACTTCAATGTTGTCAGGAACATCCAGAAACATAACCATGAAAATGACAATGATGCATGACAAGGCGTCAATTCCAAATACTCCAGTTGAACCAATCAGACTTACAAGTGCCGTGACAATTACACCTGAAAAGAGATTTGCACTTGTCATGGCCGTTGAAATGTCAGCGTTGAGCTTCATGTATTCATCTTTTTCAAAGGTCAGTATGATTATCTTGCTGATGATTGGTGTATAGAAATCACACAGAACACTGTAAACAACTGCCATTAACGTCAGAAGCGCAAAATTATGTACCCCCAGAACAATCATGCCCAGTATAGCCAGAACCGATATGGCAGAAAATGTCAAAGATGTAATCAGGAGTTTCTTCAGATTCTGACAGTCATCCACCACTGAACCGATTGGGCTCGCAAAGACGATACCCGGAATGAACAAGAAAAAGGAATACAATCCCACGTACATGGGATTACTGAACCAGGTGGATATCAGAATAACCAGCGAAATTCTCGTCATGGCAGTGCCAAAATTATTGATGAACTGTGATGATCTGATAATTTCTGCATTTTTATCCTTCATTTTCACTCACCGATTTCATCCATAAGATAATCCATCTTATTACCAGTAGTATCACCTAACCCAGTCAATCTTTTAAATTCATTGGCTATTTCACTTAATTTATCAATGTTTTGAGGTGAAGGAACTGATGTTTCAAATTCAATAAAAGTAAATACTCTATCATTTATCATTAAGCTATCCACTGATGAATGCATATTATCACCTAAAATAAATCCTCGCCTTTTTTGTTCAATGGAAATTATACTATTCAAATTAAACTCTCTTCCATATTCTCTAAAAGGCGACAAATCTTTTAAAATCAACGGAACATTCTCGATTTTACAATCGTCACCCATTTCCAATGAAATAACTACTCCATCCAAACTACATATATTTTTTTTGAACTCCAATCTCCCTGAATTAGGATTATGGCTATTAACGCAATATTTAAGATGACCTATTTTATCATTTCCGCCATTACTAAAATAAAAATCATTCTCCATTCTGATACCATTTTCTGCAAAACCCATTTTTTTGACTACATCTACTATCAAATCCATGGAATCACGGTCAGCAACTACGAATCTTCTTTCGTATTCTACACCTATATACATCATTTCCATCAACTCACTTTGAATAATCTATGTATGTTGTTCTACATCCAAGTTTTCTTAAAACTTTATCCGCAATTTTCAAATGCTCCAGATCAGGTTTGAAATGCCCGGACTTATTATTTAATATTGCACTGACATAATTATTGTCCTTAGCTTTCAATAAAATTTCGCCCGCACAATAAACGTTCAAATTACTGTTATAAGCCAAAACGGCATGCTTCGGATAATTTAATCTATCGTAAAGAATATCTATTGGATTGAACGAGCAATCGTATATAATCAAATTGAAATTTTCATCTATAATATATAGATACCATTTACCAATAGAGTATTTTCGTATATTATCCATATCAATCTTAATATTTTTTATCGAAATGTATTAGGTTTTTATCATTCACCGACATAGGTTCCCATTTATTTTGCGGCATTTTTAATGCGTCTGGCCATATGTTTTACACGTGTCAAAATTTCCAAAAAGCAATCTGAATCATCGCTTTCCAAATTGTTCATAACCGTCAGCAACTGCAACATCATCATATATACGATAAGAGAATTGCTTGAATATTTTATTTCATAGTCATTAATCATGTCTATGTACTTATTGTAAATATCTTCCATCTCACTCGATTGATGTATTTTCTCCATCATTATCATCCTAATCTCCATTCACATAATCAAAATAAACATGCATAACCATGTCTGTCATAGTCGTCTCAAACATATAATCAACACTAAATTATTTTGCGCTTAAAATTTAATGGTTTTGTAACGCTTTTCCAATTATCATTGTACTATAATCGTCTCTATAATAGTTAATTTATTCATATCTGCATATTTTTTGGGGGGGTAGATTTCATGAACTACGGAAGAGTATTCCAACGGCTGCGCATGGAAAAGGGAATGACACAGAAAAAGGCTGCGAAAGGGATTGTCTCGCAGTCAACACTTTCACGTTTTGAAAATTGCGGGAACATTGACATGATTTCGTTCATGCTCCTTCTTGACCGCATCGGCATGTCACCGGATCAGTTCTTCAGGGACTGCATCTGTTCAAGGGATGATGCCCCTCCGATAATACCGAAACGACTTGGAATGTTTCCCTTGGAATTTACGAGATACTGCTCTGATTCCAAACTGAACGCTTCTGATTATCGCCTTAAATAATTCTTAAATAATTCGATATATTTTCTTTAGATTCATTGTGTACAATTTAATTACAGCTTGAAGTAGAACACCAAAACTTGAATACACCCGCATCTGATTCTCCCCTTTCAGATGCGTCGGAAAGCTGATAATGCTGCAGACTTTCCCCGGTCTGCAGCCACAACACATACTCCTTTTTTCCTCCGTATTTCCCCGTACGGAGGTTTTTTTGTGTCTCAGCGTAATTTCTCAAGTTCCCCAGAATCCGATAATTCACTCGCACGAAAATCCAAAAAAATTTAAATCGTAATATTACCCACGCCATTACGATTAATATCACAACACTGTTTCCTTCTAAATCGTAATAAGGTTGATATGTCAACGTTTCTTGCTTGACAGTCATATTTTAGGCGGTTATGATTTTAATCGTAACAATTACTAAATAAAACTCAAGTACGCTGTTAAAGAAAGGAATTATGCATGAATAAAAGAACTCATTTGCTCTCATTATGTCTTTTGACGATCTGTACGCTGCTTATTCTTGGGGGATGCGCGAATCAAAGCAAAAAAAGCAGTTCTGACAAGCTGAACGTGGTTTCGACTCTGGATTTTTATGGCGAAACGGCCAAGGCAGTCCTTGGAAAAAACGGAACCGTCACGTCCCTTATCGACAACCCGAACATCGACCCGCACGACTTTGAAGCAACGACCAAAACGGCCAAGCAAACCGCAAATGCCGACGTCATCATCAGAAACGGCGCCGGCTATGACGACTGGATCAAAAAACTTTCGGACAAAAAGAGCATTTCCGCTGCCAGATTGATGAACGTCAAGGACGGTCAAAACGAACACCTCTGGTACAATCCTGAAACGATGTCAAGGCTTGCGGACGAACTAGTCAATGTTTTTTCAAAGAAAATGCCGTCAAGAAAAGCCGAATTCAAGCAAAATGCCGCAGCATATAAGAAAAAAGTCGCCAGACTGAACAGCGAACTCGAAAAAATCAGAGCTGAAAGAATTGAGAAGCCAGTGGCCGTTTCGGAACCGGTTTTTGACTACTCGCTTGAAAAAATGGGCTACAAAGTCGCAAACGCTCACTTTGCCAAGGCAGTCGAAGAAGAAAGCGATCCGTCATATACGGACATCAAGAATCTGCAAAATAAAATCAAGCGAAAAGAAATCGCCTTTTTCGTGTATAATGTTCAAAGTGACGGCACGACCGTCAAAAACATCGTAAATCTTTGCAAAAAACACGACATCCCGGTTGTCAAGGTAACGGAGACGCTGCCAGAAGGAAAGAACTATTTCAATTGGCTGCAATCGGAATACCGTCAGATTGCAGAAATCGAAAAATAATCGGAAAGAAGAACGACTATGGATTCTATTTTGAAAGTGACCGACCTGAATCTGAAAATCCCCGACCGAACGCTTTTTTCAAATCTGTCATTTGAAATTCCGCGCGGAAAACTGACCTGTATCACGGGTGAAAACGGCGTCGGCAAAACGACTCTGATCAAACATCTTCTGGCGGACTTAGCGCATGACTACGAAGAACATGCCAAGTTCATGGTTTCAAGAGATCAAGTTCAATACGTGCCGCAGCTTCGAAGCATTGATGACGAATATCCGCTTTGCATTCGTGATTTTGCGGCTTTCGGGCTCAAGACCAGCAGCATTTTTTTGAACAGAAAATCCAGGGAAAAGCTGGCCGCCATCCTCTCTGAAACCAATTTGACAAAAATTGCCGACCGACCGCTCGGACGAGCTTCCGGCGGTGAAAAGCAACGCGCCTATCTCGCCCAGGCTCTTTGTGCCGATCCGAAGCTTTTGATTTTAGACGAAGCAACCGCGAGTCTTGATCAGACAAGCAAGCACGAACTCTTGAAAATGCTTCGCAACGTCATGAAAGAACATGGCCTGACCATCATGTTCATCACGCACGATCCTGAATTGATTGCCGCTTATGCCGACTACGAACTGCATTTGGCAGACAAATCGGGAAAACTCATCAAAAAGGGGGACAAGAACTGATGCTTCAATATGATTTCATGCGCTATGCCTTTATCGCGGGGATTTTCATCGCGCTGATCTGCGGCGTCATGGGCGTCTTCGTCGTGGCGCGCCAGACTTCGTTTTTCACGCACACATTGTCCGAAATCGGTTTTTCCGGTGCTTCGTTCGGCGTCTTTGCCGGCATTTCACCGCTTTCAGGGATGCTGTTGTTTACCTGCTCGTCTGCCCTCCTGATCGGTTTTTCAGGCGAAAAGCTCGGCCGGCGCGAATCTTCAATCAGCGTCTTCTCCGGTCTTTTCCTCGGACTCGGGATTTTGTTTCTATCCCTTTCAAACAAGCAGGCCAATTATGCAACGAGCATTCTCTTCGGAAGCATCGTCGGAATCAATCGCTCAAGCGTTGACATTCTAGTCGGATTAAGCATTTTTTTGCTTTTGGTCATTTTCCTGCTGTTCAAGCGCTTGGCCTACAACTCGTTTGATTCGCAAGGCGCTGAATATAATCAGCGTTTCAACAAGCTGATTTCAATCATCTTCTTGATCATGCTTGCGCTGACAATCAGCATCACGGCGCAGATCGTCGGTTCATTGCTGATTTTCGTTTTACTGACGATTCCTGCATCGGCAGCCAAGTATTTTGCGCACACGCTGAAAAAGATGATCGTGCTCAACTTCCTGTTCGCCCTGTTCGGAATCTGGTTCGGCCTTGTTCTGAGCTGGGTGACCGATCTTCCGGTCAGCTTCTTCATCACCGTCATTGAGGCGCTGATTTACGGCAGCGCCATCTTGAAGGAACATTTTGACACATATCAAAAATAATTTATGTCAGCGGATGATTCGCAGCTGTTTTGTGAATCATCCGTTTTTTTGTGTCCGCACAGTCGACATCTCATCCAAGCACATAATTGTATCGATACATTATCAGAAAATTAAATAAAACATTATTTATTAATTGATTTTTAACCATCCGAAACCTATAATTCACTTAACGCTATTATGAAGAAGGTTTTATTATGAGAAATGAAAAGCTTTACGCAGTAATTCGGGCAGCATTCTTCGCTGCGCTTGACTATGTCTTCGCAATGTTCCAGATTCACGTCCCGTCACCGGTCGGACATCCCTTCGTTGACCTCGGCTTCACGTTTGTTGCCCTGGGCACGATGTTTCTCGGCTTCAAATACGGCTTCATCTCCGGTGCCGTCGGTCTCGGCGTCTTCGATCTTCTGAACGGCTATGCCAATCATGCCTACCTGACCGTCATGGAAGTCCTTTTGCTGACGGCGGCCGTTGCGGTTTCCTACAGGCTGCTGAACAGAAATGACGGTCTTTCCAGCCCGTCACTGATTACAATCGGCATTGTCTCCGGCCTCGTCAAGATGTTTTCCGGCTATCTCCGCTATCTCGCCGAAAGTCTCATCGATGCCGGTCTTCCGTTCGGCAAGGCTGCCGTAACTGCACTCGCCGCCTTCCCTGCAGACTTCGCAACAGGCTTCGTGATGTTCTTTGCAGTTCCGGTATTCTTCGTCGTCATGTCCAGGGTGACAGGCCGGATGAATCTGTCCGTACAGAAGCATTGAAACAGGAAATAAGGAGGAACCCCCGGGGATGACTGTAATCCCCGGGGGTTCCTTCATTATCATGAATTTTGCTTCTTCAGAGCCTGACAGCGTCCGTCTGTCCGACGTACCTGCTTACCGGACCCGGATCCCCCTATGGAGACGGCATCTGAGACAAAAAGCGTAGTCTACTTGCTGAGGTCAATGTAATCTGACGGCATCTCAATCTTCTTCACGTTGTTGATGTTCCTGTATGTACCCTTATACACTTCCCTGACCGTTCCCTTCTCGCCGTTGTCCCTGGCAGTCAGCGTCAGATTGATTCTGTAGTTTTTCGGCATATAATCCTTCTTGTCAACTTCAATGACATACTTGAACGTCTTGAAGTCAATCTTTTTCAAATCCGCACTCGAGATCCTGGCGGTGCCGGTGCTGCTTATCTGCTTGAAGACATCCTTCTTGAGTTCATCCGTGAACTTCTTCCCGGCATTGAACGTGAGGATGTAGCTTCCCCCCTTTGAGCTGATGTCACAGTCAACCTTGTCCTTCTTCATCATCCTGAGATACCTGGACGCAGTCTCCTTTGACTGATTCGTCGACCTGCTGACAGTATCATAGCTTGAAATAGACTTCCTGTACCACTTTCCCATGGACGGCATCCTGATGTAGACGTCACTTTCGTCACACACCGCCTCAATGGTGTTGGAAGATCCGTTTGCAAGCTTCGACTTTGCCACGACCTTCGCTGCCTTCGGCTTGCTGGTATACGTAATGTCCATGTCAACATTGGTCGACTTGCTCTCCGAACTGGCCGTCATCTTCATGTTGCTGTCCAGTTCAGCGCTCTTGATCTTGTCAAAGCCGTCAATCGTATTCTGCATGACCTTCTCCTTGTTCGGCCCGCATGCAGTGAGTCCCCCCCACCGTCAACAGCATCGCAGCAGCCACCATAATTTTCCTTTTCATAATAAGTCCCCCAATTAATTGAAATATTCACGAATAATATATTAACAAATTTTCACCTCATCAGCAATAACATTATTTTTTTGTTAATAAGAATTAATTATATTGTGCACGATCTATTCTGAAAAATACAGAGCTGACCATCCAGATGAGCTTGCTTGAAACAAGAGGCATTTCAAGACGCACATTGATTCCGTACAACGATGAAATGCATGTATTCCAAGGTTTAATTAACATAATGGCTAATCAAGTTTTATTCCTTGGATGTTAATTCTGTCATTTTTGACAATTCTAAAGGCAGATTATTGAAAATAATTGTTTGAAAAAACAATTGCCATTAATTTCACATATGTATATAATGTTCCTATAATTTAAAAAGGAGGTAGATTTTATGTCTACAATAAAGAAAATATTCTCATCGGTTGCCACAGCCGGAATCATCTTTGTTATCGGTTCCTTTTCCAGCAAGGCTACCAACGTGACTTTGGATAGCGATGCTCCTTCTAGTGGCAGCGTCACTCTGGATGAAAATGACAACATTGTATCAACATCATCACCAACTATCTATAATTCAATCCAAAACTCAACCAATCGCCACTTTATTGCGCCTGCAACAGCATATCACTATGCACATAGTGACTGGGTTTTCTACACTGACCACCATAACTACCTTACTGGAAAAAAAACAGGTCATTCAAATTATCTTCATCGTACAGCCGGTCATGGTTCCTATGCGAAAGTAGGCAACGGCAAGGGAGGCGGTTGGAGTTATGCAAAAGCCGGAATATGGTCCTATGCTCAGCATCGTGGGAAAGGAACATTCGTTGCCAAATACAGTTCGCCATTTAATTAAGGAAAATGAACAATAAAATTCTCAACCTCCTGACACTTATCCTCATGATGTTCACCTCATTTCTTGTCATCATGACCGGAAACAGGCAGTATCAGACGGAAAAAGTCGTCAGCCAGTTCAATTTGAGCAGCGAATTCCACCCGTTCAGTCTTCCGGATCAGGAAAATGTTTCACAAAGCCGCTGCAGAAAACGTCTTGAAGTGCTGAATCAAGTTTCAGACCAGACTGGGATCAACTATCTGAATCGCCGGCTTTTCTCAGCCAGTCCGATGAGCGGACACCGGCTCGACTACAGCAGATCCATCGACAGGGTGACATTTGCAGTCCATACCGTACGCAGGACAAGGCTCATGGAGAACTTTGAAATGAAGCCCTCCCTGATTGAACACGGGAGAACATTTAAAATTCCCTCACTTCACGGATATTCTTCCAATGTAATACCGGTTGAAGACATCATGAACGGTTCGAACTGTCGCGAAGGAACATTCTTCATCGAAGCATCGGATGAAAAGCAAATTGATGAATTCATTTCCCTGCTCAAGAACAGACTGAATGAAAGCGAGCATCAGTCATTCAGGAATTCCGACTTCAAGGTCAATCCGGAGTTCATCTCCGAACTTTCACCTGATGATGGAGACAATCCCGGACAGATAATGGTGACATCGCTGCTCTTCATGATCATCTTCCTCATCACCCTCATCCTGTCATCTTCACGGGAACTGGCAGTCCATCGCATGAACGGACTTTCCATCCGGAGCTCGTTCCTTGTCCTTCTTGGAAAGGGGTGGCTTGTCTCCTGCATCACCACACTTGCAGTTGACTTTGTCTGCAGAGCTGCATTTAACTGGAACTGGTCCGTTTCCGCCTCAATGTGCCAGATTGCCGTCATGATCAGCATGCCTGCCGTCTTCATGACCGTTGCCGGACTTCTTCAGTCACCCCACCTTGCAGGACAGGTCAACGGAAGAAGCCATGGCAGGATGATGTTCACTGCAATGTACGCCGCAAAGGGAATTGCCCTTGCGGCATGCTTCTTCTCGATGATTCCCCTGGCCCAGCTTGTTGAAACGTCATGCCGGCCGACGTCAGCTTCAGGACAGCATGACAGCCATGCTGTCTTCTATCCCGTTCAGGATGGGAACAATACCATTCAACAGCTCATGCGTGACGCCGGAAACAGAGAAGTCATCTACAGGAAGCTCAATTCCATGGGAGCACTGCTGATTGATGACAACGCCCTTCATCAGCCTGAAGACGTTCCGCAGGAAATAAGATTCGTCAGCGTCAATCCCAATTATCTTAAACAATTCCCGTTGTATGACAGCAAGAGCAGGAGAATCAGGGTCTCGGACAACGATGACAGAATCATTCTCTGCATACCCGAAAACAGGCAGGGCTTCACCAGAGGACTGCTCAAGTATGTCAGGCGCAATGCCGAAAAGGAACTGGGGCATGTACCGAAGATAAAGATCTACCACACTGTTCCTTCAGGAAACAGGAATTTCAGGAACTTCAATGACGGAAAGCTCATGAACAGGGACACTGTATTTGTCATGACCTACGAAAATTCCACTCCCATCAGCAGAAACATCATGAACGGCGAGGGCGAAAATGACTGTCTGAAGATTCCGGTCGGCAAATCGGTTTCGAAAACGTACTCTTCCATCGAACCTCTGCTCAGAAGACACGACATGGATGACAATTACCGTCAGCTTGTAAGAATCAGCGACCTCAAGGAAGAGGACATGAGAATGGAGTTGGGAGATTTGAGGGAAGACTTACTTCTTTTCCTTGCGGGAACGTTACTGACGCTTTCCATGTCAGGTTATACAGCCCTGCTGTTCTTCAAGGCATTCAAGCGCGAAATCATCCTGAAGAGAGCCCTGGGATTCACTTCAGTCAGGGCATGCCGCGGTCTTACCGCACTGCTTGCCCTGCAATACGCCGTAATGATTGCCTTTCTCTTCCGGCAGGAAATGTTCAACTCGCTTAACATCATCCTGCTCATCGGCACTGCCGTCACCGAACTGGTCATCAACATGATGACCATCAGACATCTCGAAAAAAAGGAAATGGGGGGAGTACTCAATGGAGAATGAAAACATCGTCGAAATATCATCAATGTGCAAGTCATTTGGCAAAAAACAGGTCTTCTCAGACTTTTCCCTGTCCATTCCGGAACACGGAATCACGACCGTCTTCGGTCCGAGCGGCAGCGGCAAGTCGACTCTTCTTAACATCATCGGCCTGCTGGAGAACTTCGAGTCCGGAACAGTCCGCCTCTTCGGCAGAAGGATTCCCGGAACCGACAGCAGGAAGGCCATGCTTCTGCGTCGTAATGAGATTTCCTTCCTGTTTCAGAACTTCGGACTCATGGAAAGTCGTACAATCAGGCAGAACCTCCTGATAGGCCTGCAGTATTCGCATCTGAGCACAAAGGAGAAGAACATCCGGATGCTGCAGGCACTTGAACAGACCGGACTCGACAAACCGCTGAACACCCATGTATACAACCTTTCAGGCGGAGAACAGCAGCGGGTGGCCCTGGCACGCGTCCTTCTCAAGCCTTCAAGACTTGTCCTGGCCGACGAGCCGACCGGATCGCTTGACCCGAAGAACAGGGATTTCGTCATGAACAGGATTTCCGCCTTGAAGGACTGCGGCAAGACCGTGATTGTCGTTTCACATGATGATAAATTCAGGGAAATAAGCGACAACGTCATTTTCCTGCGTCCATGACAGTATCCGGCTCGAAACGCACAATTAAACACGGTGTTTTTGCAACGTTCGTGTCCTGTAGTGGATTTCACCTGCAAACTATGGTATATTATTCGTTACAGGGGTAGGAAGTCCTGCGTCAAGGGCTGACGGAACGGAATGTGAACGTCAGCAGAAGGGTCCTGTCATTGACCCGCGTGGTTCTTCCGCATTCACCATAATTACAATTAAATGATTTTTGGTGCTTGTCTCCCCCGATAAAACCATAGGGAGATGTTTATCTAATGACAAAACTTACATGGAGCAGTCCCAAACTGACGACTCGTACCCTGACCTTAGGCGCATTGCTGATTGCAATTCAGCTTTGCCTGTCAAAACTGTCAGTCGGTCCGGAAAACGTCGTCAAGATCGGACTGGGCTTTATCGGCACCGCAATGATAGGGTATTTCCTCGGTCCGTGGCTCGGTGGTGTTGCGCTGGTTTTGAACGACCTGATCAGCAATACCGTCTTTTCAACCGGGTCATCCTTCTTCATCGGATTTACCTTCTCTGCATTTGTCACGGGCGTTATCGCCGGATTATTCCTGCACCGCCAGGAAATCACCTGGCAGCGTCTGGCAGCGTACACTTTCTTTCAGATTCTGATTTCAAACGTGTTCTTCAACACGATGTGGATCTTTTTGATGTACTTCCAGACCAGGACGGCAGGTGCCTTGTACGGGCTTCTGGCTCAGCGGATTCCAAAGGAAATCATCAGCTGGCCAGTCGAAGTCATCGTTTTGCTGTTCCTCATGAACGCAATTGAACGCCTGCCAATCAAATCCTTGAATAATAATTGAAGATAATGGGGCCGGACAATTCCGGTCCCATTTTAATTTTCACCAAAAAAGGACTTTTGACGCAAAAAAGCGTCAAAAGTCCCCATTCTTACTTATCCATCACACCGACGACGGCCTTTCCCGGAACAAAGCCAAACATCCGGCTGTCTTCCGAAGTCGAGCGATGATCCCCTAAAACAAAGTAACTGTTTTCAGGAACCCGGTCGACAATCGTCTTCCAGTGATTGCGCACGCCAAGATCATGCAGGTTCCAGTCACCCGTTGATGCAGACGTTTTTTGTCCTTCCTTGAGATAGCTTTCATCAATTTTCCTTCCGTTGACATAGATGATTCCGTTTCTTGATTCAATGTAATCTCCCGGCAGACCGATGACGCGCTTGATGTAATAGCCGCCCTTCTCCGGCTTCACAGGCATCTTTTCAGTATCAAAGACCACGACGTCCGACCGTTTGATTTTCCTGTGGTAATCAATGAAAACCTTCTGACCCGAATCGATTGTCGGAGCCATTGAACTTCCGTAGACTTTGACTTCGGCACCGTCTTTCCTGAACATGAAGAAAGCCGCAAAACACAAAATGCCCGTAACGACCCAGGTACCGAGAACCTTTGCCTTGCTCATTAATTCTCACCTCTGAGAAACTTTTACCCCCATTCTAACATCATCTGTTCAGAATGTATAGAGTGAACCATCGATGCTTTTCTTCATGAAAAATGCAGTGCCTGTAATGACGTCCCTGACGGCAGACACCAAAAAGGACCGTCTCTCCGCACCTCGGAAAACGCATTCACTGTATTTTAAAAAAAGCGGCGTCCGAATCGCATGCGGCAACCCGGATGCCATTAAGGAAACGGAAACACTCTCCGTCTGCCCCTGCCAAGGAACTTAATTATATCATATCTCAGGCGTGATTGTGCAATGTCCTGACGCGAATGACCTCAGGAATCGTCATCAGTTCTTCCTCAAGTTCCCTGACCTGTTCTTCGGAAAGAGCGGCCGCATCAATCACCGTATAGGCAATCTTGTCACGCGACCTGTTAATCATGTTGTCGATGTTGATTTCGCGATTTGCCAGAATTGTCGTGATTCGCCCGACCATGTTGGGGATATTACGGTGAATCAAAGTCAGCCGTAGCGGTGCCTCAAACGGCATTTCGACCGTCGGAAAATTGACCGAATTGACGATGTTTCCCGTTTCAAGATACTTGCGCAAAGTTCTTGCAGCCTGCTTGGCACCGTTGACTTCGGCCTCTTCCGTCGTTCCGCCGAGATGCGGCGTCACGACCGTCTTTTCATGATTAAGCACTTCAGGAGAACTGAAGTCAGTCATGAACAGTTTCAGCTTTCCGGAATCGAGTGCCTCGCAGACATCATGATCGTTGACGATTCCGCCGCGCGAATAATTCAAGAGGACTGCTCCGTCCTTCATCTTTGCAAGCTCCTTTGCAGAAATCAGATTGCGGTTCTGTTCAGTATACGGAATATGAATCGTGACATAGTCGCTGTCATTCAAAACGTCATCGAGTGATTCCGCGCGCGGAATGTCGTTGGAAAGCCTCCAGGCATGCTCAACGGAAATATAGGGATCGTATCCGATGACGTCCATCCCTAAATCATATGCTGCACGGGCAACTTTTGACCCGACGGAACCAAGTCCGATAACGCCGATGCGCTTTCCCTGAAGTTCCGTTCCATCAAAATGGTTCTTGCCTTTTTCGGTCTGCAGCGAAACATCTGCGCCGCCCATCTTCCTGGCCCATTGAATCGCAGGAATAACGGGACGGGCTGCCAGGATCAGGAGCGCAACGACAAGCTCCTTGACGGCGTTGGCATTTGAGCCAGGGGTATTGAATACGACGGTGCCCTGATCCGTGCATTTTACAAGCGGGATATTGTTGACTCCGGCACCCGCCCGGGCAATCGCAAGCACGTTCGTTCCAAACGCCGTCTTATGCATGTCCTGGCTTCTTATCAGCAGGGCATCCGGCTTTTCCGTCTGGTTGACCGTATATGAGTCCTTTGGAAAAACGTCAATCCCTTCCTGAGCAATTACGTTGTAAGTCTTAACATCGAATGTCATTAGTTTTCCCCCTTGACTTCCGTTTCAAATTTTTCCATGAATTCAACCAATGCCCTGACGCCCTCCAGCGGAAACGCATTATACAGGCTGGCCCGCATGCCGCCGACCAGTCGATGGCCCTTGAGATTCTTGAACCCTGCCTCGTCTGCCTCCTTGATGAAGCGCCGGTCCAATTCTTCGTCACCAGTAACGAACGGAATATTCGTCGTTGACCGGTCGCCTGCAAAGACCGGTGACTTGAACAGCCTGGAATTATCCAGGAATTCATAAAGCAGTCCCGCTTTTTCTTCATTGCGCTTTTGTGCGGCATCAACGCCGCCTTCTTCGAGCAGCTGCTTGAAGACGAGACCAGCCGCGTAAATCGCAAAGACCGGCGGTGTGTTGAGCGTCGAATGCTTCCTTGAAAGCTTGACGTAATCAAGCATCGAAGGAAGGTTCTGGCTTTCGTCAAGCAGCGAATGCCTGACGATCACGACGGTCAGGCCGGCCGGGCCGATGTTCTTCTGTGCTCCGGCCATGATCAGTCCAAAATCTTCAACGTTGTATCTTTGGGCAAGAATGTTTGACGACATGTCAGCCACAACGACGTTTCCCTTTGCATCCGGCAGCTTGCGATACATCGTTCCTTCAATCGTGTTGTTGAGCGTGACGTGAACATAGTCGCAAGGTCTGTCCAAATTCAGAGAATACGGCAGCTTCGTGTAATTTTCGGCCTCTCCGGATGCTGCCGCATATGTCGAGATTCCCGGCAGCAAATCCGCTTCCTGCCTGGCACGGACCGCCCAATGTCCGGAATCGACAACGGCAACGGTCTTTTCCCTGCGTGCCAGATTCAGGGGAATCGTGTCAAACTGAAGCGTCCCGCCCCCCTGAAGAAACAGGACATCATAATCGTCCGGCACGTTCATCAGCTGACGCAGATCGCTTTCGGCCTCATTTTGCATGTCGACGTAAAGTGAGGATCGGTGACTGATCTCCATAATGCTCATACCGCTTCCCTTGTATGAAGGAAGTTCCGCCTGGATCTTCTTGACGACTGACTTTGGCATCACCGCCGGTCCAGCTGAAAAGTTATAAATCTCTGTCACATTACCCACTTCTTTCTTGTTTGAATTTAATTAATATATTTCTAATAAACAGAAAAGTTTCTGCTACCCTTTAACTTTAGGCTATTATCATGCAAAATGCAATAAGTTTCAGTGATAAAAATTAAAGAAATGTTTGAATTCCAACTCTTATTTAATGTCTCAATTATTGGATTGACAAATTCAGATTTTAATAATTAACATAACTGTAACATTCACGCGCTTTCATTGACAATCTTTGACGTTTAAAACCCTGTATTTTACAAGAGTTTCCCCTGGCATCGATTCCCTTAAGCCTTTTGTAACATTCATGTAACGTTAGAATGAAAGAGGCCTTTGGAATCCATTACTTCAACAAACAAGAGCCTTTACAAAAAGGTATTTCTCGTCGTTTCATCAATATCTCACAAAAGTTTCACATTTGCCTTTAAAACCTGTTATATCAACAATAATGGGACGTTTATTACAAAAACAACTCATTTTGTAATATTTTTAGCTCATATTTGCAACATTTACCAGTTAGAATAGTACGTATAGGGTGTCAGGGGGAAGTTTACCCTGTTGACATAATCCGTGAAACATGATAAGCATGTTTCTTTGTTTATCGTTGGTGTTATTAGAGCTTATTCCATAGTATTTGAATCGGGAGGATAGAGACTGTTAATAGAATTGAAGAACGTTGCGCAACAGCATTTACAAATCAGGGGCAAGGCTGTTTGCCCTGGTCAGTCGCTTTAGGAAGAGCTGCTGGCCTTGATGCCGGTCTTTAAGCCGGCAAGCGCAGCGGATGCAGTTTTTGCATCATCCTATGTTTTATATAGCAGTTGTAGTTATTTGAATCATACAGCTAAAAATATTTTAATCGGTACAGCTGGTGCTGCAGGTTTGTTTTTGGCCTCAGCTGCAACAGCAAATGCCGACACAGCACATAAAGTTGTTAAAAACGACACTGTCTGGGATCTTTCCCAAAAATACGGCGTCTCCATCGAATCAATTGAAACACTCAACAAGATTGACCAGAACAGTCATTTGATCGTTACTGGTCAGACATTGCAGATTCCTGCAAAGAACGATGCTGGACAACAAGAAGACAAGACAACGGAAGCAACGCATGAGGTTTCAGTAAAAGGCGGTGATTCTCTCTGGACAATCGCGCAGGCTGAAAACACAACTGTTGACAAGCTTCGCTCATTGAACGGCCTTGCATCAGATGAAACCCTAATTTACCCTGGCCAGACGCTCAAGGTTTCAGGAACTGCCCAGGCAACATCACAGCCGCAAACGTCGGCTGACACGCAGCAGGCTTCAGCTCAGACGCAGACACAGCAATCTGCTCAACAGACGGTTTCATCCGACCAGTCTCAGCAGGAAGCTTCAACAAATGCTCAGACTCAACAAGCTGACACACAACAGACCTCTTCAGCTGCTGCAAGCTCTGAAGCTTCTCAACAGCAACAGGTTCAAGTTGTCGTTTCTGCAAACCATACGACTCACACGGTCGTTTCCGGAGAATCCCTCTGGTCAATCGCACAGGATTACGGCGTGACCGTTGATTCGTTACGCCAGTCAAACAACCTTGGTGCTACGCTTGTCGCAGGCACGACTTTGACAATCAACGATCCGACAAAGACTCCTGCACAGCAGCAGCAACAAACGCAAACGACTCAGGCGGAAGCTTCAACTCAAACACAGCAGGCAAGCCAAAGCAACAATAATGCTCAACAGAAGCAAACACAGCAACAGGCTCAACCATCGAGCTCAAGCAGCCAGCAGCAGTCTGCACCTGCTCAGCAGCAAGCGTCACAAACTCCTGCCGCTTCATCCTCAATCAGCGGCAGTGCGGTTGCAGCATACGCTCAACAATTCATCGGCGTGCCTTACGTTTCCGGCGGCAAGACGCCAAGCGGCTTTGACTGCTCAGGATTTACACATTACGTCTACGCACACTTCGGCAAGGAAATCGGAGGATGGACGGTTCCTCAGGAAAGCGCCGGAACACAGATCAGTGTCAGCCAGGCTCAAGTCGGCGATTTGCTCTTCTGGGGAGCACGCGGTAATACTTACCACGTTGCAATCTATCTTGGCGGCGGACAGTATATTGCTGCTCCGGAACCCGGACAAAGCGTCAAAATCGGCAATATCAGTTACTTCCAACCTTCATTTGCTGTTCACGTAAATTAAATAATGGTTCAAAGAGGCTAGGATAAGCAGCCTTAATTGAAAAAAGGATGGGACTTGCAATCAACCGCAAATCCCATCCTTTTTTGTACATGCAGGAACCAACTTCCGGTCATGCCGGAGATAACCAAAGGAATAGCAACAAGCGTCAGCTCCCAGGTATCAAAGTCCGTAAATTTGAATGAAATCCAGGCACTCCTCCCGGACAACGACCGAATTCAGTCGCAAGCTGCCTTTTATCTCTCCCTTATATTGTGATTCATATATGTTTATGTTTTTCCATTTTACGTGTCCTCTGAAGCTTCTCGAAATTAAACGGTCATTATTAATATTTATGCACAAATTTTATTTTTACTCAATTACCAACTGTATATCGTAATTATAGTATTTTTTATCGTAATCATCATCTGAGATATATTTTTTATAGAATAACAATCATCTTTGAGTAAAAATGATTTCCAGTTGTTTTTTTATTTCCGTGATGACAAGAATTAGAACATTTCCAAGTAGTGTTTCTATTCCTTGAAAACACAACTAAAAAACTCCCTAGCCGGGGAAAGGCCAGGGAGAAAAAAAGGTTATATGGAGTATTCGATTATATCGCAGCACTGGGGAAGCGTGCAATACAATAGTTCCTTTGGGAAAAGGAACTAGCTTGAAATTTCTTTCAAGCTGTAAGTTTATAGTACAAGTTTGATGTGAATTTTTTATGAATTTTGATTGAAAAATGATTATTTATTCACTAGACATTTTTTGACTGAATCTTTGTTACCTGCATTGAACGCGAGATGGACTTCACCTTGCAAAAACAAATTAAAACAGCGTCATGGGGCAACATGACGCTGTTTTGCAGTTGCGCCCGCCGACATCATGTGTGTTAGGGAGTTTTTCAGGCCAGGCGCGTATATTTGCGACTCATTTTCTTTTCAAAATATCCAATGATCCAGGATAATGTAAACGTCAATACGAAGTAGATAGCAGCGGCAACAATCAAAGGAGGAACAAAGTCATACAACGTTCCGCCAACACCTAAGGCTTGTGCCGTGACTTCCTGAACGCCAATATAGAACAGAACGGAAGATTCCTTGATCAGGGAGATGAACTCATTTCCCATTGCCGGAAGAGCATTTCTGACTGCCTGCGGCAAAACGATTTCAAACATTACCATATGACGCGTCATCCCCAATGACAGACCGGCCTCGGTCTGCCCCTTCGGAATCGAAATAATCCCCGAACGGAAAATCTCTGCCGTATAAGCCCCTGAATTTAAACCGAGAGCAATCGAACCCGGCAAAACGCGGTCAAGACTGGCACCCAGAATATGAACCGGAGGGATGCTAAGGATTTTTGACAACGAATAGTAAATCAGCATGACTTGAATCATTGAGGGAGTTCCGCGAACAACCGAGATGTAGACGCGGGAAATTGCCGCCAGAATCTTGTTGTCGGAAATTCTCATCAAAACCAGCAGCAGGCCGATCAGAATCCCGATAATGCTTGCAATGATTGAGATGATAATCGTTTGTGCAGTACCTTCAAGAAAGACTGGGTAATAGCGACCTAAAAAGTCAAACATCTGAGATCCTCCCCGTTACTTACCATACTTTGCCTGCAGGTTCTGAGCATCCTGAAGCATCTGGCCTGAAGTGCCGTCTTTTTGAATCTTGTCGATAACCTTGTTAACAACCTTGATCAGCTTCTTATCGCCCTTCTTGGCAGCAACGCTGTATGATTCAATATCCTTGCCGGTTGTCAGTTTCACCTTGGCAATCGCATACTTGTCAGGATTTTGCTTTACGTAATTATTGGCAATTGCATTTTCCAGAACAAGACCGTCAATCTTGCCGTTCTTAAGCTCTGTTGCAAGACTCGTCGTCACGGATTCCGTCACGAGGTTGGCGCCCTTCATTTGCTTTTTAATGATATCTTCCTGCGTCGTTGACTGCTGAGCGCCGATTTGCTTGCCCTTCGTATCGCTGATCTTGTTATACTTGTCAGCATCCTTCTTTTGCACAAGCATAACGTTCTCAACCGTGTAGTAAGGCTTTGAAAAATCAACGACCTTTTCACGCTTGGCCGTCTTCGTCATGCCGCTCAAGACAAGATCGACCTTGTCGTTTTGCAGTTCGGAGATAAGTGACGGAAATTCCGTATTGACGATCTTAAGCTTAACGCCAAGCTTGTCGGCCACTTTTTGAGCAAGCATGATGTCATAACCGGTAATTTCCTTCTTGCCGTTCTTGACGATTGGAAATTCGAACGGCGCAAAGTCTGCCGAAGTACCGATGGTCAAAGTCTTGTTGTCCTTGATTTCCTGAACCGAATTATCTGATGATTTCTTTCCGCATCCGCAAAGGATCAGACCAAGCGCACAAACTGAAGCAATTCCAAGCGTAAATTTCTTAATCATGTTCTTCTTCATATCAATTTCCTCCAATATTCAACGTTGTGCCTGATTCCATGCTGACAGATGCACAACCAATCCTGATAAGCTACGAGACGTCATTTGCCCTTTTCGTCGTCGTTTTTTCATAGTGATTAACTCCTTAACTGTTTCGATATTGCATATATTAAACTTATATGCGGGGTTTGTCAATATATTTATGCAATTTCCAGTGATATTTTTGTTTTTTATGCATTTATGTGGATATCGCAAACGTGACGCCCCGGAATCTGCATTTTTCATGAGTCCTGTTTTTTTGAAAAATGCAGAGCTGCTGGCAACGAACGTTTGCTTGATGCCTCTTGATTTGGCGAAATCCCTGCAATACTCTGCATTTTACGGGCATATTTCAAAAATCGCCGTTTTGCCCGTAATCCCGCCTTGACACGCGGACCAGACAGCAGCCGAATTCAGTCAAGACACTGTATTTGGCAGAAATAGGATCCTGCAATGAAAAATCCGCGCCAAATCATGGCACGGATTTCAAATCATTATTCAGTTGTGGCGTTCGGCTCCACACCTTGGCTTAATCAGGTTCCAGCTCGCATTCCCCCTATCGCAACCAAGGACTCCCTAACCGAGGCAAGCTCGCCTTCGGTCGTCCAAAGCTTGCGTACG
>NZ_DAIUCE010000028.1:0-9587 GCF_036846325.1 Ligilactobacillus sp.
GGCCAGGGACTGGCCTTGGTAAAATAACGGAGTTCTGTAAGTCAGGTAGCTGGAAATGCCAGCGCAACGTCCTGAATACTACTTCGTGGTCCCAGAAACCCGGTCATTTATGTCCGAGTAGTTTAAAAGAGGATTTGATGATAAAATAGAGTCAGAAAGGGTTTTTGAAGGGTAAGACTTTCTTGAGCTCATAATTCATGAATAGATGGGATATTTTAGTATGGAAATTGAATTTTTAGGAACTGGTGCCGGCTCGCCGTCAAAGTTCCGCAACGTGTCTTCGCTTGTCTTGAAACTTCTTGACGAAAACAATTCCGTCTGGATGTTTGATTGTGGTGAAGGAACTCAGCATCAGATTTTACGGACGACAATCAGGCCTCGAAAGGTTGATAGAATTTTTATCACTCACCTTCATGGTGACCACCTTTTCGGTCTTCCCGGCTTTCTCAGCAGTCGTTCTTTTCAAACTGGAGAAGAAGCGCGTCCTTTGACGATTTATGGTCCAAAGGGTATTGCGAGCTATGTAAGGTCATCGATGCAGGTCACGCAGACGAGACTGTCATATCCGCTTGAATTTGTTGAACTGACTGATGAAGGAACGGTTTTTGAAGACGATAAGTTTAAAGTCGAGTGCCGTTTTCTGGAGCACCGAATTCAGTGTTTCGGTTATCGAATTGAAGAAAAGCCTCATCCGGGGGAACTTCTGATTGACAAGCTGCGTGAAGACAAAATTCCGGCAGGCCCGGTTTACGGTCGCCTTAAAGCAGGAGAAACGGTTAAACTTGAGGACGGCCGTGAGATATGCGGTCAGGATTACGTTGGTGCTCCGCAAAAGGGGCGGATAGTGACGATTCTGGGTGACACCCGACAGACGCCGTCGATTTTGGAGCTGGCTGAAAATGCGGATGTCCTGGTTCATGAATGTACCTTTGGCCGCGGAGACTCGAGACTTGCCCGCAATTACTATCATTCGACCTGCATCCAGGCGGCAAACGTTGCTTTGAAAGCCGGCGTTTCAAAACTGCTGCTTAATCATGTTTCGGCACGTTATGTCGGACCAGGTCTTCATCAGCTGGAAAAGGATGCAAGGAGCGTTTTCAAAAACTGTCGCATTGTCAAGGATTTTGATGTTTACGATATTCCGTTTAAGAAGGGGGTATAACAATGGCAGGATATAAGGAATTGAAAAATTTGCAGGGACGCATTGTCTTGATAACCGGTGCTTCTTCCGGAATGGGCGAGCAGATTGCCTATCAGGCCGCAAGGAAGGGCGCCATCGTCATAGGCTGTGCGCGCCGGCTCGAAAAGCTGGAGGAAGTGGCGGCAACCTGTCGAAGGATATCGGGTCATGATGCGTATGCCTTTCAAGTTGACGTGTCGATTCCGAGTCAGATTGAGCGTGTCGTTGAAAAAGTCGAATCAGGCATCGGGCCGATTGACGTCCTGGTAAACGATGCCGGTTTTGGATTGATGAAAGAGGCTTTGGACTTTGACATGGCAATTGCCGAAAGAATGTTTCGCGTGAACGTTTTAGGATTGATGTACATGTCCAAATACGTTGCGCTTCATATGGCCGAACGAAGGCGTGGCGCGATTATCAACATTGCATCGATTGCAGGAAAGATTGCGACGCCCAAGGCCTCCGTTTATTCTGCAACAAAATTTGCGGTGCTGGGGTATTCAAACGCGCTTCGTCTGGAGTTGAAACCTTTTGGAATCAGTGTCCTAACTGTAAATCCGGGCCCCGTAAGAACTGATTTCTTTGATATTGCCGATGAGTCAGGACATTACCTTGATTCGATCGGTTCGCTTTCTCTTAACCCGGAAATCGTTGCCGAAAAAGTCGTCAAATCGATTGGAACGTCCAAAAGAGAGTTGAATCTGCCTGAATATATGCAGTTGGCTCATCATCTTTATGAGCTGTGTCCTCGCCTTGGAGACTATCTGGCAGGCGGAATTTTCAACAAGAAATAATTCATAGGGGGGGATTATTATGAAAAAACAGGGAAGATTGATCCTGGTTATCGTCTTATTGCTGATCGTCGTCATTTTCTCATGGCTCAACGTGAGGAACGTGACTGTCAGTTTCGGTTTTACTGAAGTGACGATGCCGTTAGTGGTTTTGCTCGTGCTCGCAGTTTTGATTGGCGCGGTGATTGCGGCAGCCCTGTCCGTTTCAACAATCATGTCTCAAAAAAAGAAAATCGATGAGCTTGAAAAAAGCCTTAAGGCCAATCGGACGATGAGACGCACAGATACTTCAACGATAAGTAAAAAATAGATAATTGAGGGATTAGTTTGATTGATTCAAGATATGAATGGAAAAAAGGACCGCAAGCTGATCAAGATCAGACGAAGAAATTAGCCGAGGCACTGAATTTGTCAGAGCTGGCGGCCGAAATCTTGATTAATCGCGGTTATGATACAAAAGAAAAAGCAGAGAATTTTCTAAAACCCGGGCCGGAAAATCTGCACGATCCTTATTTGATGCATGATATGAAAAAGGGAACTGACAGAATCAGGACCGCAATTGTTGAAGGACAGAAAATTACAGTTTACGGCGATTATGATGCTGACGGATTGACGAGCACGTCAATCATGTATGAAGCATTGACGCAGCTGGGGGCCGAATGCGACTATTATATTCCGAATCGTTTTGATGATGGCTATGGTCCGAACAAAGAGGCTTATAAACGTTTGATTGAAAACGGCACTGAATTGATAGTGACCGTCGATAACGGGGTTGCAGGTCATGAGGCGATTGAATTTGCCAGAGAACAAGGGGTTGACGTCGTAATTACCGATCATCACGAATTGCCGCAGGAGTTGCCGGATGCGTATGCGATTATTCATCCGAAAATTCCGAATGATGACGGTGATTATCCTTTTGGAGGTCTGTCCGGTGCTGGAGTAGCATTCAAAACGGCAACGGCACTGCTTGAAGAGATTCCGCAAGAGGCTTTGGATCTTTGTGCGATAGGAACCGTTGCTGATCTGGTTCCGCTGGTTGATGAAAATCGCGTTCTTGTCAAGTACGGGTTGGAGGCTTTGCGTTCAACGGAGCGGATCGGACTGCTTGCCTTATATGAAGAATGCGGCTTGAAGCAAGATGAAATCGATGAAGAAACAATCGGATTCAGTATTGCGCCGAATCTGAACGCCTTGGGAAGAATTTCCGATGCGACCGTTGGAGTCGAACTGTTGACGACAATGGATGAACAAAGGGCTTCGGAACTGGCCGAATCAGTACTTCAGCAGAATATGGAACGTCAGGGTCTTGTTAAGGACATCACTGCTCAGGCACAGGATCTTTTGAACGAAGAATCACAAAATCATCTTGTGAATCTTGTCTGGGGTGAGAAATGGCACGAAGGCGTTTTGGGCATCGTTGCCAGTCGTCTGGTCGAATCAACCGGGAAACCGACGATTGTCCTTGGAGTCAATCGCGATTCCGGCCTTGCCAAGGGGTCAGGCCGTTCCGTTGAAGCGTTCAACTTGTTTGACTCATTGGATGGGCATCGCGATCTTCTGGAAAAATTCGGCGGTCATCATATGGCGTGCGGGCTGACCGTTTCAGCCGATGAACTTCCGAAGCTTCAGGAGATTCTTGATCATGAAGCCAAAAAGCAGAATCTGGAATCTGCAGCAAAACAAGTAAAAGTTCTGGATGGTGATATTGATTTAAGCGAGATTAATCCTGAAATGATTCAGGAACTAAGCGTAATCGGTCCGTTCGGGACGAATAATCCCAAACCTGTTTTTTCATATCATGGCTACGTCGTCGAAGATGCAAAGCCAATGGGAAACGGAAACCATCTGAGATTGAATCTCCTGAATGATGAACGGACAGTGAAGGTGGCTGCCGTTTGCTTTGGGATTGGTGACAAGATTGCCGAACTTTTAGCAGATCCCCAGGCGATTAAGTTCATCGGCTCGTTGTCAATCAACGTCTGGCAGAATCAGCGCTATCCGCAGATCATGATTGAAGATTTCAAGAAATCCGGCATCTCGGTTGAGCTTTTGAGAACCAATAAGCTGGAACGGTCAATGTTTGCTGATAATATGACTTATGTCTTCTTCACAAAAGAATTATATGAAAAAGCCAGGCCGCATCTTTCAAAGGAGTCAGAAAGCGTGCTTGTCTGCAGAAATATGGATGCAGTTTCAGCAGACAAGGTTGCCTTTGTCGACTGCCCGATCAATTATGCACAACTGATGCATGGAATAAGGCATATCAAGGCCAGAAGCGTGCGCGCTATTTTCTACCAGAATGACAATTTGTATATGAATGGCATTCCTTCACGCGAGGTTTTTGCCCAAGTATATCGTAAGATCCGTAATCTGGATAATTATCCGATTACGAAAAACCTAGACAGAATCAGCGCATATTTTAAGATAAGGAAATCAGATTTGATTTTCATATTAAGGGTGTTTTTTGACGCTGGATTTGTTAAAATAGAAAATGGGTCTTTAAGTGGGATGAAGCAAATTAAGCACCATAATCTTGAAGACACCAAAACTTACCAGGCGCGTAAAAAGCGCATGGAAGTGGAACGGCTGCTTATAGCTGGTTCAGAAGCCGACGTGAAAGCCTGGCTCCTTCAAAACATGCAGTGATTGCAGCTGTTGGTGAAAGGAAGATTTACAAAATGGCATTAGATTTAAACAACTACATCGCAAGCATCCCGGATTATCCTGAAAAGGGGATTATTTTCCGAGATGTCACTCCATTAATGGCTGACGGCGAAGCATATCGTCAGGCAACGGACAGAATCGTTCAATTTGCCAAGGACAAGGGCGTTGAAATGGTCGTTTGTCCTGAAGCACGAGGGTTTATTGTTGGCTGCCCCGTTGCATATGAACTCGGCGTTGGCTTTGCACCTGCAAGAAAAGCCGGAAAGCTCCCAAGAGAAACGGTTGAGGCTAAGTACACGCTTGAATATGGTACTTCAGCGCTTTATATGCATAAGGATGCAATCAAGCAGGGACAAAAAGTCTTAGTCGTGGATGACCTGCTTGCAACCGGCGGCACGATTGGTGCGACGATTGATCTTGTCAATCAGCTTGGTGGTGAAGTTGTTGGCTGTGCCTTCATTATTGAGCTCAAGGCCTTGAACGGCCGCGAAAAGCTTAAAGGCTATGATACTTTGGCATTGTTGGAATATTAGCAACTAAAGCGACATTGACGAGGCGGAAGGACTTTTGGTCATTCCGCCTTTTTTGAAAGGGTGAACCGTCACAATGAAGAAACAGACTTTTGCGGTTATCGGACTGGGACGTTTTGGAGGAAGCGTCTGTAAAACTTTGGCCGATGCGGGACAGGAAGTTTTGGCAATTGACAAATATGAATCTCGCGTCAATGATTATAAGGATATTGCGACTCAGGCCGTCGTGGCTGATGCACAGGATGAAGATGTGCTGAGGTCGCTTGGCATCAGAAACGTCGATCATGTGATCGTTGCAATCGGTGAAGATATTCAGGCAAGCATTTTAGTGACTCTGATGGTCAAGGAACAGGGCGTTAAATACGTCACGGCCAAGGCTCAAAATGAGTATCATGCAAAAGTGCTTGAGAAGTTAGGCGTTGACCGGGTGGTTCATCCTGAACGAGACATGGGTGTTCGCATCGGGCGGAGTCTGACATCAAAGAATATGGTTGACTATCTCGATTTGGATGCCAATTTCAAATTGGCGGAGATATTGATTACAAATTCAGAGTTTGTCGGCAAATCATTGGCTGAAATGGATTTTCGTGATCGCTACGGGTTGAATGTCATTGCCCTGGCACACAGCAGGCAGGAGATGGTGCTTCCGTCTGCCGGAGACGTCTTGTCTGAAAATGACAGCATTCTGGTTGCCGGACCGACAAGAGCAATTGATAAATTTGAAGAATTGATGCAGAAGGGAAGATAGTTGAAAAGCGTTTTTTGATAAACTAAAAAGACAGTGCTGCACGTCAAACGTGGCACTGTCTTTTTTGCAGATTTTATTTGCGGCTTCTCTGTTTGCCGGCATTACGATTGGCCTTTGCCTGTTTCCTTGCAACGTCTGCTTTTGCCGGAGCGGGCGTTTTCGGCAGGACAACCTTCTTCTTAGGAGGGTTCTTTTTGAGTTCTTCAGCGATTTGCTGCTTGATCTTTGGCCTCATTGCATTGATAATCAATGTTTGAATGCAGGCGAACACGCCGCCGACGAAGAAGTACAATCCAAGTCCGGCGGGAGAAACGAAAGTCATCACCGTAATCATTGCAGGACTCATGAACATCATCATTTGCATCTGCTTACGCTGTTCCTTAGGCATTCCGAGCATGGAGAGCCAGCCTTGCAGGGCATAGGCCGCAAATGAAAGTACCGTCAGGATAATGCTGCTGTGTCCCAGGTTTATGCCGTAGAAATATGACTTGGAAAGTTCGGGCGAGTACTGGATGGCAGCATACAGAGCGGCAAAAATCGGCATCTGAATCAGGAGAGGGAGGCATCCGATTCCTCCGGTCATTGAAATGCCGTTGTCACGGTAAAGCGACATGAGTTCCTGACTGATTGCCATTTTTTCGGCATCTGTTTGAGCTGCCTGCTGGCGCTTGGCGATGTCATCCATCAATGGTTTGAGATGACTGATCTTTTCCTGCTGAATCGTTGCGTTTCTTGACTGCTTCAGCATGACGGGCATTAAAATCAAGCGGACGATGAACGTCAGCAGGATAATCGCCCAGCCAAGGCTTCCGCCCATGATGTTTGAAAGCCAGACCAGGAAATGCTGCGTTGGAACAGCCATGTAGTCATATACAAATCCGTATGGCTTTCCTGAACTCGTACGTTGAACACAACCGGACAAGACAACGGAAGCCGCAGTCAAAGTCGTGGCAATGGCCAACAATTTCTTCTTTTTCAAAGTATCATTATCCTTTCATAATTACAAGTATCCCTATAAATATATCTTAAAAAATGAATATTTTCAAGTTCAGCGGTACATGACGCTGAAACGAGAGTATTCCTTTGGTTCCATCTCTGAAACTTCCATTTCATCAACGCGCCCTGCCGGCGAAGGAGAGGATTCCACTCCGGCAATGAATTGGTCCAGTGAAGCTTCGTCAGTGCTCTGTGCTTCGATATAGACCGATCCGTCAGGCATATTGACGACTTTTCCCTTGATTCTCAATTTGTCGGCCAGCATCTTGGTGGTGTATCTGAAACCAACGCCTTGAACGAGTCCTTTGACAATAATCTTTACAGCCTTCAAAAAATCACCTCAAGTTAAATATCTTCATTCAAATTGTACCATAAATGAATTCTTGAGGAATGATGCGTTGAAGACATCAGAAATTGAACAAGAGGCGTAACTCACAACAGGGTAGTTGACCTTTCGGACATGTGATACAATTCTAAAAAGAGAATATGAAACGAGGTAAAGTGCTCTAATGAAGATTGGAATAGATAAAATCGGCTTTTATACGTCAGATATGTATGTTGACATGACTGAACTGGCAAATGCAAGAAACGAAGACCCGAATAAGTATCTGATTGGAATCGGTCAGGAAAAAATGGCGGTCATCCCTCCGACGCAGGACTCGGTTACCCTGGGGGCAAATGCTGCATTTAAAATCCTGACGGAAGAAGATAAAAAAGCAATCGATCTGGTTATTCTTGCAACTGAATCAGGCATCGACAATTCAAAATCAGGCGCAGTGTATGTCAGCCACCTGCTCGGACTTTCGCCTTATCTGCGGGCCGTGGAGTTAAAACAGGCTTGCTACGGGGCAACTGCAGCCTTGCAGCTTGCGAAGGGGCATGTGGCGCTCAATCCGGATAAAAAGGCACTTGTGATTGGCTCAGATATTGCGCGCTATGGCTTGCGCACAAAGGGTGAACCTACGCAGGGAGGCGGTGCGTGCGCGATGATTGTCGGACAGAACCCGCGTATCCTGGAACTTGAGGAAACTAGTGCGTGCTATATGGAGGACGTGATGGATTTCTGGCGTCCGTTCGATCATACAGAAGCACTTGTCAACGGCAAGTTTTCTGCAAATATTTATGTTGATTTCTTCAAGAAGGTCTTTTCGATATACCGGGAAAAAACTGGTGCCAGGCTTGAAGACTTTGCCGCCCTGCTGTTTCATTTGCCGTACACGAAACAAGGACTCAAGGGATTGCGTGCTGCCCTTGAAGGTGCGGATCCGAAAATCTGTTCGGAGCTTTCGCGCCAGTTCGAGTTTTCAAGAAAGTACGGGAGACTCGTCGGCAATTTGTACACGGGTTCGCTTTATCTGAGCCTGCTTTCCCTGTTGAACAATTCAGATAGTCTGCGGGCAGATCAGCGTTTGGGAATGTTCAGTTACGGATCGGGTGCGCAGGGCGAATTCTTCAGCGGAAGACTTGTTCCCGGCTTTGAAGGGATGCTTGATAAGACAGGCTATGAAGAGATGCTTGAAAAAAGGAAGAAAATTTCCGTTTCAGAATATGAAAGAATCTTTTCTTCGCTTGAGATGCGTGCAGAAAATCTTGAATTGAATATTGATGACGATCCGGCGGTATTTGTTTTTGCGGGAATTGAAGAATACGCAAGAAAATATTTGAAAAAATAAAATAATTCCCCCTTTATTTGCGCCTTTATCAGTATAGGAATTTATAAAGGGGGATTTTTCAATGACTGTTTTAAAAGAGGAGTTTTCGGATAAATTGGGACGTTTGTTCAGCCTCAGCCTGCGAATCAGGCAGGAATACGAGTATTTAACGGAAAACATGGACTGCACGCACGCAAGGGACATCCTTGAGCGCAAATATGTCAATCGTGCCAACGGTAAGCATGATGAAGGCTTTTATCTGACGGTGACGGCATCGCTTGCCTTTCTGGTTGATAATCGTTTTCCGGAAGGGGGCCTGGCAAGCGCGGTACCGATGACTGAAGCTGATATAGTTTTCATCAACGAGGGAAATGTCATGTCTCCTGTCAAATTCACTCAAAGACCTCATTCCATCTGTCCCTTCGAACCTTTGATCTTACGACTTTCAAAGCGCAGTCTCTTTGAAACCCATAATGGTTTTCGTTATCCTTACTTCGATCATTTGAGCAAGAAGCAGATTCGCAGCTTTAAGCAAAGATTTGGAAAAAATGCCATGGAATGCTATCATGCCATGCTGATTGATAAAATGATGACATTCAGGCGGACTTTCGTTTGTGTCATCGTCGAAGAAGATGCGACCGATCGATATCTTGGAGAGCAGTCGGCATTCGGCGCAAGGGTTGCACTGATTTGCAGACGTGAAAGAATCCCGTGCAGGCTGTTTTTCTGCGTCGGTGGAGTTGGCGATGCAATTACTCCGGAAATTGATGATTTCGGGGGAATATCTGCGTAATTCTTAAATTTTCATCCTCAATCTAAAAATATCGTTAAATTAAACGTCATAATTTTGTTTTTTGAGCTATTAACGATAAAATAGTATTATGAATACTGTATTTATGAATCGAGGGGAAAAAGATGGATAACTCAAACCAATTTGTCCTGGCTGATCATGGACAGGCAACGAGCGATTTGACAAATGAGATTAAAAATAAACTTGACTACTTGCAGTCGCTGGGAAGGGCAGTC